>SHWK01000075.1 GCA_009693885.1 Rickettsiales bacterium | reverse complement strand
TTTTGGCATAATTTCTTCTTAAATTTGATTGATGAAATTAATCAAATTAAAACTTAGGTTTTAGATAATAATTCTTTGACCTCTTCATGACTTACTTGCGGAAAGTTTTCATACCAAGCTCCAACAGCATGAAATATTGTTGGAATAACTAGAGAAATAACCTCATCGACCATTGGAAAAATTTCTTCATAAGAAGATTCTGAACTTACTGGAACTGCAACAATAATTTCATGAGCTCCTTCCTTTTTTAGTGCCAATATTGCTGCTTGCATTGTTGCGCCAGTGGCCATTCCATCATCAACTAGAATTATATTATAGTTGCGAAAGTTAATTTCTGCCTTGTTGTTGCGATACAAATTATTACGAAATTGTAATTCTTGTTGCGCCTTATTAATTGCCATTTGCACAGTTTCATTAGAAATATTTAGATATTTAATTAATTCTTGATTTAAGATTTGCGCTCCACCAATAGCCACTGCGCCCATGGCAGTTTCTTCATTATTTGGAATGCCAATTTTGCGCACCAGAAAAATATCAAGCGGATAGTTTAATTCCTTGGCAATTTCGTAAGCAACAGGAACGCCGCCGCGTGGCAATGCCAAAACAATCATATCATTACGATTGCTGTGATGTTGAAGTTTTTTTGCAAGCTGTTGACCAGCTTCTTTTCTATCGCGAAATTTAGATTTGAGCATAAGTAATTTAATTTTTTTGAAGTCTTTTTAAATAATCTTAAAAAATTTGATCAAAATCAATTAAAAGAATAAAATTCTTCTTTGAATATAATATTGAGACATTTGTCTTTGTAAATGCACAGTGATATTAGTTGTTAATTAGTGGTTTTGTAGGTGATTTGATGGGCTGTATTATTCTTTAGGTAGCGTAGAACAAAATGGGTCTTTTCCTAAAACCAAGCATACAAACTAACCGGATATTTCATCCAATTACTAACCTCAAAATCCTTAATAACCACGAATAAATAATCAAGTAATCTATCTTCTTTTCCAAAAGATTGTTTATTCTTCATAGCCTTGTTGATCTTCTTATTCAAGCTCTCAACAGAGTTTGTAGTATAAATCATTCTTCTTACAAGTGGAGAAAAGTTTATGTAAGTAAAATAATATTCTAACTCATCATTATCAAAAAAAGATGAGATTTTTTTATAACTACTTTCCTACTTCAAAATAAAATCATGAATCTTTTGAAGTTCTGAAAAAAGAAGAGGATTCGCTCAAAAGTAAAACTGATAGACTGCTTGATATTTATTTAGCCAACAGAGTCAGCGCAATATTTGAAAGTTCGAAAACTTATGAAAAATGTGAATTGATTGCTTTCGTATTTTTGAACCTAAGATTAAGAGGCGCAAAACTAGAAAGCCGTTTGATATGATGGTGAATTTGGCCAATCGTGAAGACTGGCGGGCCAAGGTTGACGGCTTTCGAACTTTTATGGTAGAAATTAAGATTCTAATACGGCAAAGTGATATTGGGCGTTAGCAGTTTCAAAAAAATTAATTAATCCAAAATGAATAATATTGATGTTATCATAATCAACGGCCCATCTTGCGCCGGCAAAACCACGATATGCAAGGAAATTTGCAAGATTTCAAACGAAAAAATAGTCCATCTACAAGCGGATAAAATAAAAGATCTTTATTTGAGCATATTCGATAATTTTAAATTCACAGATGAAAATATCGACATCAACGATTGGAATAATAAAAGTCGCCTTATCGGAAAATCAATCTTTACAAAGATTCTTCTCGTAACAGCAAAAGAAATCGCATCATCAAATATAAAAGTTGTGATCGATACGAACATTGACGGAATTGACGCTAAAGATTCAGCAAGATTTTACCTTAAATATTTGAAAGATTTTAAAGTCTATTTCGTTGGAATAGATTGTCCGGTTGAGGAAAGATTAAGAAGATTCGAGCTTGATCCAAATAAGGGTCGTAGAAATGAAAAAAATATCAGATTTCAGAGTGATGTTTTTGAGGTAAATAAAGATCTTTATGATTCTTGTTTTGATACATCAAAACTTAGTGGGGCGGATATTGCGAAAGAAATTTTGCAGTTGAAATCTTTATAAGTACTTCCAAATGAAATTAATCCTGCTGAGCCTTTGTTTAAAAGGACTGGCGGGAGTGACGAGACTCGAACTCGCGACCTCATGCGTGACAGGCATGCGCTCTAACCAACTGAGCTACACCCCCTTTTAAAAAGAGGAAAATTGAACGATAAACTTGCGATGGTGGGTGATGACAGGCTCGAACTGCCGACCCTCTCCTTGTAAGGGAGATGCTCTACCAACTGAGCTAATCACCCGCAATGCTAACTAATTATCCAAAGAAGACAAAAATGGACAAACATGATAAGTATTAGTTATAAAAAAAACAACTAATTTTATCTTAAAATAAAAACACGTAAAAGAAAACCCTCGCACATATTTGCACGAGGGTCTTTTGAAAGTAAACTATTTAACAGAATCTTTCAAAGCTTTACCAGCAGAGAATTTCACTCTTTTAGAGGCTTTGATTTGGATTTCTTTTCCAGTTTGTGGGTTACGACCTTTTCTAGCAGCAGTTTTTACTACTTTGAAAGTTCCGAAACCGATTAAAGTAACTACATCGCCTTTTTTCAAAGCTTTTGTAGTTGTCTTCAAGAATGCTTCTAGAGCCGCACCAGCGTCTTTTTGTGACAATCCAGTTTGGTTAGCAATTTCTTTTATTAAGTCTGTTTTATGCATTGTTAGATCTCTTTAGTTTAATATTAAAATTGACGAACAAGCTGCTGATGATGAAACCTTGCACTTGTTAGTGCTCAGTACCAACAACGACAACACGTTGATTAATGAAATTAAATAACATGAAATTTAAAGCAACTATTATTTACAATTTTTTTATTAAATAAAGTTCACTTTGATCAAAGTTAGTCAGGCTTGGCCAAAAGGATATCGGTCTCCGAGACAATGAAATCAAGGCTTTGATCGGTTTTATAGTGAGGTAAAAGGCTAGGAGATCTCTGAAAATCATAAGCCATACCAACAGTGATAATTTTCTTATTGCTTTTTAAAAATGTAATTGTGCGATCAAAAAATCCTCCACCAATGCCAAGTCTTGTTAAATCTGTGTCGAAGGCCAATAGTGGTAAAATTAAAATATCGGGTAAAACTTTTTCCCCATCGCGTGGTTCAAGAATTTTTGGATAAATAGAATTGGGCTCAAACACTTGATTTTGCTTGTTCAAAATGAAGTCTAGATGATAATGTTGTTTGATAATTTTTGGATAAGCGAAATTAATTTTTCTATTTATGAAATGGCTTGCGATTAGATTGGTAGAGACTTCTTGGCCATTAGAAATATAAAGCGAAAATATTGCGTGAGGATTTTTATCATAAATTTTTGGCAATAAATTATTGATAAAATTTTGATTTATTTTTTGTGATTTTTGTTCAACTTCTTGTGGTGTAAGGCGAGAGCGCTTGTCTTTATAGAGTGCGCGAAAGGTGTTTTTGAATAGTTGAATTTCGTCTAACATAAAATTATTGTAGATAAATAACCACCAAGCGGATGGAAAGAATGTTCTATTTGAGTCCAAAAAGTCAAATAGTAGGAAATGTGCGAGGATCCACGGATCGCAAACAGTGATCTCCAGTGCTAACAAACATGGGACAATAGAATTAAGCTCCTGTCCTACTCGGCAGTCGAGTATAGTCTAATAATTCTCGATCTTCTTTGCAAGTTTTTCGATATATTCAGCAATATTTTCAATGTTTTCCGTTAGTGCTGCATACATATCGCTATCATCTATTTTTTCTGTTGGGATATTTTTATTGGTGATTTCGATAGTGGCTTGAGACTTTGATTCTAGCTCATCTTCAAGGGTTAGCGCAGTAATTAATAATAGAGTTCTTTCATCAATATTTTGCAAATTATTGAACGATGTTTTGATGCGCTCATCTAGTTTGACGGCGAGATGAAGAAGTTTGTTTTTTTCATTTTCAGGACAATCAATTTTGTATTTTGATCGACCGACAGCAATTTCGATTATCGCCATATTATGATTGGTTTTTGATTATTTCTTTAACCCTCGATAAATCTGATTCGACGGCTTGTATCAAGTTCGAACCTTGTGTTTTAAATTTAAAAATTTTGTCAGCAAAAAATCTATTTTTATCTTTTAGAAAATCATTTTCTTTATCGGTTTCGCTGGTGGTTTTTTGGATTTTATTTAGCTCTTCGCTTAAATTTAAAATGATCGAAGATTGTTCAAAAAGTTTGGCGCGCAAGGAGGATTCATCACCTTCGGCGATATTAAGCATCATTCGTGAATTTTTAGAAGTTTCATGAATTTTTGCAATCGTGATTTCTTCAAGATTTTTTAATGATGCAGCAAGTTTATCGCGAGCTTCTTCAAACTTTTTTTGTACTGTTTCTGACATATTAACTTCTGTAAGATTTGTTAATTTTTATGTATTCCTCATTTAAATCGCATGTCCAGATAGTGGCTTGTTTAGCGGTGGCTTTTGGTTTTATTCCTAAATTAACGGTGATTTTTATTTGATTATTTTTTAAATATTGATGCACTTTTTCTTCAACATAATTTGGATGCTTGGCACCATCTTTAGTGATTTGATATTGACCAATTTTTATAATTAATTTTTGTGGTGAAGTTTCTTTGCAAGATTTTCCAACGGCCATTGCGATCCTTCCCCAGTTAGGGTCGGCAGCGGCGAGGGCGGTTTTAACTAAAGGTGAGTTGCCGATTGCGAAGGCAACTTCTCTCGCTTGTTTTTTGCTTGATGCGCCTTCAACTTCTACTTCAATTAATTTTTGTGCACCTTCGCCATCCACTACAATCATAAGGGCTAGATCGAGCATCAACTCTTTTAATTTGCTGCGAAATTCTTTTAATTTTGTATCAGCTGCATTGGTAATTTGTTTATTTTTTGCGGCTTTTGTAGCAAATAATAAAACAGTGTCGTTCGTTGACTGGTCTGAATCGACAGTGATTGCGTTGAAGGTATCTGCGGTAAATTCTTTTAGCAAAGAGGCTAGGGCTTTTGATGAAATATCAGCATCGGTAAAAATATATCCAAGCATGGTTGCCATGTTGGGAGCAATCATTCCAGAGCCTTTAGCAAAACCAGTGATAGTAATTTTTTTACCATCAATTTTACAAGTTTTGCTAACAATTTTTTGTTTGATATCAGTGGTCATGATAGCTTTTGAAGCCTTATCCCATGCTGCTTCATCATTCGTAAAGTTTTTGACTAAATTGGGAATTGCTTTAGTGATTAATTCTGATTTTAATATTTCTCCAATCACACCAGTAGAAGAAATAAAAACCTGTGAAGGCTTGCATTTCAAGGCTTTGCAAGCAGCATCAGCAGTATCAATAACAGTTTTATCGCCAATTTTTCCAGTAAAAGCGTTGGCGTTTCCTGCGTTAACAATCAAGGCTTTAGCCGAACCTTGTTTAATATTTTTTTTGCACCAAACAACAGAAGCTGC
>SHWK01000074.1 GCA_009693885.1 Rickettsiales bacterium | reverse complement strand
ATAGCGTTGTTAAAAGCCATGCGGGCCAAAAGCAAATTGGAAGGTTATCAAATTAGGAGTGAGAAAAAATATGTTGATCTTGGTGATTTAGAAATGAAGAAAATTACCACTTACAAGGGTCAAAATTTTATTGGTGAAATTTTTACAATCAAGAATTCTACGAATCAGCTTTTAAATTTAGAGGAAAAATTCTTTTTCAAAAATGGCGTGAGAGCAGTGAAGATAGGTGTTCAAACTCTTTTGCCAGATGAATCAACGGAAATTTTAATTGTTAGCTAAAATGGAAGAGAATCAAGCAGCAAAGAAAAAACAAAAATTTTTATTGATCGTGACAGCAACAATTCTTGGTGGAGTTATGTTGATTTTTATTACTTCGGGTCCGAAAAAACCACAAAATAATTTATCCAAAGTTATTAATGATTCAAAAAATAAAATCATTTTAAACGATCCTAATAGTGGTATAAAGGCAGAAGATAGATGGCTTGAGAATGCTGAAGGTAAGTTAGAGCATTATGATGAGTTCCAGAAAAATTATGTTGCTGATAAGGGAAATCTAAATTCGAGGTTAGAGCAGATCGAGAAGAATTATGAAGATACAATTTCAACGCAATCGGAATTATTACAGCAGCAAGGGCAAGAGATAGAAAAATTAAAAACCCAAATCAGCAGCCCTACAAAGCAAAATAAACAAGATCCTTTTAATGGTGCGGCGGGTGGGCCAAATCAAGTGGCACCTCAGTTACCAAAAGTAATACAAAGTACTGAACTTAACCTAGAAAAGGTCGTTGATAAAGATGTGGGGGAATTTTTTAAGGCGAGTGAGTATGTTCCAGCGGGCGCCTACGCGCAAGCAACTATTGTATCTGGCGTTGATGCCTCAGTGGGAGTTCAGGCTCAGAGTGATCCGCGTCCAGTTTTATTGCGTATAACTGGGCCGGCTTTTGCTTCAATTTATGATGGTAATGCTCAAAAAGCTGATATCACGGGCTGTTTAGTTACTGGTGCTGCTAGTGGCGATTTAGGCAGCGAAAAAGTTTATGTTAAATTGGTAAATATGTCCTGCGCCAAATCCGAAGATTTAGTTTATGAAACTGCGGTAAAAGGATATGTGGCGGGCCAAGGTAAAAGTGGCGTGAGGGGAAATGTTGTTTCTAGGGAAGGTGATTTTTTAACCAAATCTTTTTTGGCTGGATTGGTTAGTGGTTTAGGGCAGGGCTTGCAGCAAAAGGTTGCTCCTCCAATTGCTTTTTCCAATGGTTTAGCTGCCCAAACAGCGCTTTCGACAGAAGATGTAGCTAAACGTGGCTTAGGGCAGGGTATTGCCACTTCTAGCGATCGCCTATCAAATTATTTCATTAATCGTGCTGAACAATATCAACCCGTGGTTTCGATACCAAGTGGTTTAGAAGTTGAAGTTGTATTTGTTGAGGGTTTTCGTTTAAACGGCAAGCGTCATAGAGCGCAAACGCCGTTGAATAACAATAGATTTATTAACAAGTTCGAGGCGGGGCAACAATGATGAAAAAGCTAATTATAATTACTTCTTTGGTTTTGGTTTCTTGTGGCGGCAATGTAAAGAGCACATGGACTTGTCCTACGCCTGAGGGCGGGAAGGGCAATTGTATATCTATCAAAGATGCCGATTTGTCTTTTTCTCCGAATGAAAATCAGAAAAATAATTTCAGCTATATTGATTCTACACAAAAGATCGAGATCAATCTTATCGCGCCAAAACTTAAAGATTTAAAAAAATTACAAGTAGAAAAGCCAGAATTTTCAATTCAAGAATTAGAAAATAAGCCGAGGCTGCGTACGCCTGAGAAGATAGGTAGAATATGGTTTGCTCCATATATTGATGCTGAGGGAAATCAACATTCAGAATATGTAATATTGGTTGTAGATGAAGAATCAAAATGGCTTATTCAAAAATGATAAACTTAGAAAACATCCAATCCAAGATTAATGAGATTTTTGGCGGAGCGGCAATGTCTAGCGCTCCAAAGAAACGCAAATTAGCATTTAATCTTATAGCAGATTTATTGCCATATCGTTCTTACGATGAACAAAAAAGAATTTTTATTAATGATAATTCGGTAGGATTTACTCTTGAAGCCACACCACTAATCGGTGCAGATGAGGATACTGTTAAAACAATATCTGGTATTTTTTCTGATGCAATTCTTCTTGGTTGCACGGTGCAGTTTGTAAATTTTGCTTCTCCAAAAATTGGTACAATTTTAGATGAGTGGAAAAAACCTAGAATAGAGCAGGGTGGAATCTATAAAAAGTTAGCGGAAAAGAGGATTGAGTTTTTAAAGAATGCGAATGAAAAATCCTTGTTTTCTTCGAGCCCTTTTACCTTAAAAAACTTTCGTTTAATTATCTCCGTTTCTCTTCCTCTGAAGCAAGATCGGCAGGATAATATATCAAAAGTAATCAAAATTATTTCTGGCCAGAAAGAAACAGAGGTTTTGTCTTCGGCCATTGCTGACCTGATCTCATTTCGTCAAAAATTTCAAAAAGCATTAGAAACTGTAGGTATTTCTTCATATGAAATGAAGCCGCAGCACCTGATCTCATTTCTTGATAGTATTATAAATTTTGATTTTGATCCTTATCCAAAAAAAATTAATCACGATGTTTTACAGCCGATCAATAAACAGATTCTTGATCTAGATAATTCTTTGGAGATAAAAAAAGATGAGCTGGTGTTTTTTTCTGATAGTAAAGATAAGAAATTTCATTCCCGTTGCTTTTCCGTAAGAAATTTTCCTACCTACTTTGCGCAGTGGCAGTGTAGAGATCTAATCGGAGATTTTTTTCAAGATTTGCGTAGAATGGAGTCGCCATTTTTAACATCTTTCGCGGTAACTTTACCTCAAAATGAGGAGGCATTAAAAAATAAGGCAGAGCGAAAGAACTTCAACGCAACAAGATTATCAGGTAGCGAAATAGCAAAGTTCGTGCCAGAGATGAGAGATTCGGCGAAAGAATGGCAATTTGTAAATCAAAAAATTAAAGCGGGCGAGAGGTTGTTAAAAGTAGTTTACCAAACCGCTATTTTTGCGAAAGAAGATAAGATTAACGAAGCAGAGCAAGGCATAAAATCAATTTATAAAACCTGCGGCTTTGATCTAGTCCGCGATAGTCACATTAACTTGCCCTCATTTCTTGCATTATTGCCTTTTACGCAGTCAGAAGGATTGTTTGACGATTTAGAGAGGCTAGGTCGCACAAAAACGATGGTATCGTGGAGTGTGGCTAATCTTGCCCCTTTACAAGGGGAGTGGCCCGGCATGCACTCGCCTTGCATGATGCTTTATGGAAGAAGAGGAGAACCTTTATTCTGGAATCCATTTAAAAATACAGAGGGAAATTATAATGTGGCGGTAATTGGTAAATCTGGTTCTGGTAAATCGGTATTTATGCAAGATTTAGTAACCTCATTCCGTGGTTTTGGCGGAAAGGTTTTTGTGATTGATGATGGTCGTTCATTTATGAATTCGGCGAGATTGCAGGGAGGAGAATTCATCGAATTTTCTGATAAATCAGATATTTGTCTCAATCCATTTTCTATTGTTGATGAAGAGGCGATGAAGGCGAAGCCAGAATATAAGGGAGAGGTGATTAGTCTGATAAAATCTATGGTGAAGCAGATGTGCGAGGGGCAGGCTGGAACAGAAAAGATTACGATGATACAAGATCGTTTTATTGAAGAAGCAGTGCAGAAAACTTGGGAGAGCAAGGGTTCGGAGGCCTCTATTTCTGATGTTCAGAGTTATTTTAAACAACATTCTGATCCAAGAGCTCATGATCTAGCAATTTTAATTCAACCTTTTGCTAAAGATGTAAAGGATGGAACTGGAGGCATTTATAACAGATTCTTTGAAGGGAAAAGTAATATCAAGCTTAATAATCCTTTCATGGTTTTTGAGCTTGCGGAGTTAAAAAACAAAAAAGATTTTCAGGCGATTGTATTGATGTTTTTAATGTTTTTGGTTTCAGAAAACATGTATTTCGGTGATCGTAAAACGCCAATCACTTTGTTGATCGATGAGGCTTGGGATTTATTACACGGTGAGGGTTCAAAAGCTTTTATCGAAGGACTTGCAAGAAGAGCGCGTAAATATTGTGGTAATATTATTACTGGCACTCAATCCGTTAACGATTATTACAAAACTTCGGCCACTATTGCGGCGTTTGAAAATACTGATTGGATTATACTTCTCGCACAGAAAAAAGAATCAATTTCTCAACTAGAAAAATCTGGTAGAATAGTTATGGATGACGCTTTGAAGGAGGCGCTGAACAGCTTGCGCATGGTGGATCATCAATATTCTGAATGTATAATGTATGGTCCTCGGGGCTGGGCGGTAGGACGCTTAATTCTTGATCCATACTCAATTGCACGCTACTCATCAAAGGCACAAGATTGGGCAAGAATTAATGATTTGCGCGAAGAAGGATATTCCCTAGAAGATGCTCTTGAAAAAATCGCTGATGAAAAAGCAAAAAATCAGAAACCAAAATTTTTCTCCCACGAAGATTACCGTAAGATTCTTGCTTTAACCAAAGAAGAAGAGCATTTCCCTTACTCTTTTGAAAATGCTTTTGAAGAGGTTGTATTTCAGAAGCTGAATCAAAATTTCCCTGAAATCTCACAAAAAATTTATAATTTATGAAAAAATTTTATTTCCTATTTCTAGATCTAATAAAAAATATTAAGCAAGAAATTAAGGTCTCAATCCTTGTGGCGCTTGTAGTTTCAATATTTTCGTCGTCTGTAACTTATTATTTTTTGCAATCAAAGATTCCTAAGTTTGCGGTAGTTGATTTGGCATATTTGAATAATGATTTTGTTACAAACCTTTCGCGCTATCTCATTGATCACAAGGCTCCAGATGAAGAAGTGGCTGCGATGGTAAGGGCATATCTTGCAACCTTGGAGACGATGTTAAGTAACATTCATCAAAGTGGCAATTATGTGTTGTTGCAAAAACAAATGGTGATTTCAGATAATATTGTTGATTTGACGAAAGACCTAGAGAAGGCGCTATTTGAGAGCGTTGTTATTAATCGTCAAAATATCAAAACTAATTTGGATGAATAACTATGCAAGTGGAGTTGTTAAAAGTTTTACGCAATTTAATTGAGAGTCAACCTTTGTTTGAAGAGCTGGAAGTTGTTGAAATTTTACAAAGTTTTTCGCGTGGGAATTTTGGAATAATATTCAACGACCAAGATGTTAAAAAATTTGGTGGGACACAAGATTTACAAAAATTGAGCTTAGAAATACTGAAATCGGACAAAATTTTACACAATTCAAAATAAAAAATTATGAAAAGAATTTTAAGAAATAGACTCAATATTTTATTAGTTACAATCTTAGTATTAGCCTTGCTTGCGATGATTCCAAGGAGCTATGAATTTGTAATAAATCATAGTGAATCTCTGCCTTTGAAAGTTGTGTTAATCAAAAAAGGTGTTCTGCCAAAAGAGATTGGACAGATTTTTGTATTTAGGGTTAAGAATAATCCAGCGTATAAAAATCAAGAAATAAGATTTATTAAACTTAT
>SHWK01000073.1 GCA_009693885.1 Rickettsiales bacterium | reverse complement strand
GGTGGTTTGAATCAGGTTTGGTATAAAACAATTGAAAAAAAGCAATCCATTATCAATTCTAAGGAGTTTTCAAAGTTTCAGGAACCTCCAATTCATTGCCGGTACAACTAGCTTCTGCAGCTAATTTAGTATTTTTTTCATTGGTTTCTTTATCGGCATAAACGCCGTTTGTTAAAGGAACATCTCTTTCTTGATTGCCATTTTTCTTCAGCTCAATTAAATCATTCACCAAAAGATTTCTGATATTTAGTGCGGCAATTTTAACAAGATTTGAGCGCGCGTAATCTTCGGCAACATAGGTTCCGTAACGATTTAGTTGCACATCATAGTTATCATTAACTATAGTTGAGCCTATTGAGACAATTTTGCCAGTTGTGGCGTCTTTAAGTTTATAATCGATAGTCAGAGTAACTCGGTTACGACCAGATGCACCAGTTACGGTTATGAAGGTTCCGCCAACTGATTTAATCATGTTGAGAGTTAAAATATATTTTGGCTCTGCATCAATATAATCAGGGTTGAAAGTATCTTTTAAAGCATTGCGTAATTCTTGTGTTAAGCGGCCACCATCTTTTTGTATTCTAATTGTTGCAAGCTCTTGCTCATAGGAAGTTTTGGTTTCTGCATCAGCTTCACGATAAATAACTTGAAAGCCGCAAGAAGAAATTAATCCACAAATAATTAATGATAGGAGAATTTTTTTAGCCATTTTTTTGAGCAAGTGCGGCCTTGATAAACGACACAAATAATGGATGCGCCGCAAAAGGTCGCGATTTTAGTTCTGGATGAAATTGAACTCCGATAAAAAATGGATGATCTTTTATTTCGACAATTTCAGTGAGCTTGCGATCCGGAGACATGCCAGAAAATTTTAGGCCAGATTTTGCTAATTTATCTTTGAAGTTTATGTTTACCTCGTAGCGGTGACGATGACGCTCATTAATTGTGGTTTCTTTGTAAATTTTATGAGCTAGAGAATCAGCTGCAATGTTGCATTGGTAGGATCCGAGACGCATTGTTCCACCAAGATCTTTTTCTGCTTTATGAACTTTTTTGCCTGATTTTTCTAGCCATTCATTCATTAATCCGATGACAAAAGTGCCTTTTTTGGCAATTTCACTAGAGGTGGCATCCTTTATGCCTAGCACATTGCGAGCATATTCAATCACTGCCATTTGCATGCCGAAACAAATTCCTAAATAAGGGATTTTATTTTTGCGGGCATATTCAATCATTGCAATTTTGCCTTCGGTTCCATCTTCACCAAACCCTCCTGGAACCAAGATAGCATTGACTTTTTTTAGGCCAGCAAGATTTTTTTCGCTGATATTTCTAGCGTTGATCCAAGTTATATTTGCTTTAACTTTAAGTAAGAAAGAGGCGTGATCAATGGCTTCAAGCAGCGATTTATATGAGTCGCGATAGTCAGTGTATTTTCCGATAATTGCGATATTTACTTCATCTTTTGGATGTTTGATAGCATCTTGAATCTTGAGCCACTTCGATAAATCTGGTTTTTTCTTGTGATCTAATTCAAAGAATTTTAGTAATTCGGTATCAAGACCATTAGCGTGATAAACCAGTGGAACGGAATAAATATTATCAACATTAGGTGCTGCAATCACCTGATTGAAAGGCACTGAGCACATTTTGGCAATTTTTTCAAGATGTGATTTTTCAATTTTTCTTTCAGCTCGACACAATAGAACAGTGGGCTGAATGCCAATTGAACGCAATTCTTTAACCGAATGCTGCGTTGGTTTTGTTTTTAATTCATGGGCGCTCTCAATATATGGGAGTAGGGTGAGATGCAAAAATGCACAACGATTTCCCATCTCATAACCAAGTTGACGAATTGCTTCAAAAAATGGCAGAGCCTCAATATCACCAATGGTTCCGCCAATTTCGCAAAGAGCAAAATCAACGCCGTCAATATCATTTAAAATGAATTTTTTGATAAGATCAGTAACGTGTGGAATCACTTGTACTGTGCCGCCAAGATAATCGCCCTTGCGTTCTTTGGATAATAATTTTGAATAAATTTGGCCAGCGGTTACATTATCAGAGCGCTTAGCGTCTACTCCGGTGAAGCGTTCATAATGGCCAAGATCGAGATCGGTTTCAGCGCCATCTTCAGTAACAAAAACCTCGCCATGCTGTGATGGACTCATCGTGCCAGGATCGATATTGAGATAGGGATCAAGTTTGCGCAATCGCACAGAATATCCGCGAGTTTGTAGCAAAGCAGCGAGAGAGGCCGCAGCCAAGCCCTTGCCAAGCGAAGAGACTACGCCGCCAGTAATAAAAATAAAGCGAGTTTTGCTTTTAGATTTAGCAATCATAGTTATTTTCCTTGCATAATTCTTTCTACCAATTGTCCAATAGTTGGAACGAAGCCATTGGCATAATATGGATCAGTTGCAAAGCGGTAAGCGGCATGACCAGAGAACATAAGTTGGTGATCCATGTCAATGCCATTGCGAACATCTTGTAAAGTTTTTTGAATACAGAAGCTGCGTGGATCGGCTTTGCGATCAGTTGTGTAGCGCATATCGGCTTTATCAGACCAATTGCTGAAGCGGCATTGACTCAGGCAGCCCATGCAATTGATTTGATCGGTAACAATTTGCATTGATTTTGATTTATCGACGAACATGAGGGTTTCATCTGGTGTTTTCATGCCCTCAGTGAATCCAGCCTTGTTCCATTCGTCAACTTTCATTTTATCTGCAGGCTTAATATAAACCACGCGACCCCTTTGTCCAAAAGGGATTGAATCGGTAAATTCACCTCCTGCTTTGGCGCGATAATCTATTTGTCTTATTTCGCGTTCTTTTAATTCACGAATGAAGGAGTTTTCGATAGCGGAAGAGTAGAAACCTGTAGGGCTGAAGCGGTTAAGATAAATATCGCCTTTTTTAAGAGTCATCAGTTTTTGTTTCCACTCAAGTGGCACGGGGTATTCTTGCGTAAGGATTGGACGGGTGCCAAATTGAAAAACAATTGGTCCAATTTCAGGGTTATCAAGCCAATGTTCGAATTCTTCGATGTTCCAAACGCCGCCAGCCATGATGATCGGGGTTTGATTGAGACCGATTTCGTTCATGAATTTGCGCAATTCAGCAACGCGTGGATATGGATCTTGAAATTCATCAGGGTTCTCAGCGTTAGAAAGACCATTATGGCCACCAGCGCGCCACGGGCATTCATATACTACGCCACCAAGTAGATCTTTGGCTTTGTGATAGCTACGTTTCCATAATGCACGAAAAGCGCGCATCGATGAAACGATTGGATAATAAAAAACATGGTATTTTTCAGCGATTTCAGAAAGACGATAAGGCATGCCAGCGCCGCAAGTAACGCCATGAATCAGGCCTTTAGTGCCATCAAGGATTCCTTGTAAAACGCGCTCAGCGCCGCCCATTTCCCACAATACATTCATGTGAATACGACCAGCGTTTCCCGCTACATCATTGGCGATTTTAGCTTGGGAGATTCCGCCCTGAATGCTGTAATTTACCAGTTCTTCATGTCTTTCGCGGCGAGTATGAGTTTTGTATTCTAAGGGAATTAATTTGCCGTTATTATCGAGATAATCAGCATTAACACCAGAAAAAGTGCCCACAGCGCCAGCTTTTGCAAAGTGACCAGCGGTTATACCGTTAGTGATTCCGATGCCCTTTCCTCCCTCAACTATTGGTAAACAATTGACGCCAGAAATATTTAACGATTTAATTGATTTAAGCACGCTTTTCTCCTCAGCAATTTAATATTGCATTAATATTATCGATTATTTTTTGGATGTAAATGATTTCTTATTGGTGGCGTAGCTTCTTGATAAAATAGCGCAAAATTAGTTTTAATAGCCCTTGTGAGTTTTTCATAATTTTTAGCTTACTTTTGCCAATTTTTTTGCCATAATTATAGATTAGTGGTAATTCATCGATTTTTGAATTTATTTGAGATAAATTCAATAAAATTTCACAAGTGTAGATAAAATCTTTTTCAGTGATAAAATTATTTTGGTGGATCTGATAAAGTTCTTTTAATTTTTTTGCTTTATAGGCACGATAACCACTGCTATAATCTTGCAAATTGCCACCAGAAACTTTTTTGATCGGGAAAAAAGTTTGTAACACTAATGAGGTAACTTTGCTTATACATTTTCTGTAAAAAGGAAAATCACTGGTGATGCTTTTGGCACAAAATCTTGAAGCAATTGCAAGATCAAGTTGGTTTTTTTGGCAAAGTTGGACAAGATCATTAATTTGTGCGGGATCGTGCGTATTATCAGCATCGAGCGAGATTATTAAATCATCATCGCTACAGTTTTTTATTATATCGAGAAAAATTCTTTTATAGGCGAGGCCAAGCCCGCGCTGGTTTTGTATTTCTAGAACTTTTATTGGATATTGTAGTTCTAAAATTAAGCGTGATGATTCATCGGAGCCTCCATCAAGGCAAATGATGATTTCATAGTCATTAGTTATTTTTTTAACTTCACGATTTATGTTGGGCAGAAGTGTTTTTAAGTTTTGTGCTTCGTTAAAGGCACAAAGAATTATTTTTATCACAAGTTTGATTTAATTTTATTGAGATAACAAAAACAATTTAATGACAAATTTTGAACTAACAAGAAAACATTTTGATCTCATTATAATTGGCTCTGGAGGTGCTGGCTTGATGGCGGCAATTGCGGCCGCAGATGCTGGTGTAAAAAATATTGCTATAATTAGTAAGGTTATTCCAACCAATAGCCACACGGTTGCAGCTAAAGGTGGGATCAATGCGGCACTAGGAAATGTTGCGGATGATGATTGGAAATGGCACGCTTTTGATACAATAAAAGGTTCAGATTATTTAGCGGATGCTGATGCGGTTGATTTGTTGTGCCAAGGCGCTGCAGCTGCAATTATTGAGCTAGAAAAAATGGGTGTAGTTTTTTCTCGAGATGCTGAGGGGAAAATCGCGCAGCGCGCTTATGGTGGACAAACAACTGATTATGGCAATGGTGGCGTAGCTTATCGGGCTTGCTATTCTAAAGATAAAACTGGGCAAACAATTCTTCACACGCTTTATTCTGAAGCTCTTAAAAGGGGTATTAAATTTTTTAGTGAATTTTTTGTTACAGATCTATTGATGAATTCTGTTGATATTTCAAATCCACAAAAGCACTGCTATGGCTGCTTAGCAATTGATTTAAATCAGGGCGAATTAGTAGTTTTTGAAAGTGCAATTAGTATTATTGCAACTGGTGGTTATAGCCAAATTTATCGCAATACAACATCATCTTTAATTTGCACGGGAGACGGCGGAGGCTTGATTTTCAAGGAAGGATTGCCATTGCAAGATATGGAATTTGTACAATTTCATCCGACAGGAATAGCCAATCAAGGTTTTTTAATTAGTGAAGCAGCAAGAGGTGAGGGCGCGTATTTGTTGAATGGAAAAGGTGAGCGCTTTATGAAAAATTACGATGCAAAAATGATGGAATTATCTTCGCGTGATATTATTTCTCGCGCAATTGCCACAGAAATTATTGCTGGTCGAGGATGTGGTGCTGCAAAAAATTATATCAATTTAGATTTGCGTCATTTGAGTGAAGAAACCTT
>SHWK01000072.1 GCA_009693885.1 Rickettsiales bacterium | reverse complement strand
TCTCAGCAAAAATCAACAATCCGTTGATGATTTTAAAGCTGGAAAAGAACGCGCTTTCGGATTTTTAATCGGCCAAATCATGAAAGAAAGCAAAGGACAAGCCAATCCAGCGGTGGTTAATGAATTATTGAAAAAGAAATTGAACTAAAGTTATTATTCGTAAAAGATAAATTACCCACTGCCTATTGACTGGGAAGAGGGTCTGAGGCGAGTTCCATTTTCATCGCAAGCTACGCTTGCTTTAATAAGATGAAAAGGGTGCCTGAGCAGCAGACCCTCTTCCCAGTCAATAGGCAGTGGGTAATTTATCGCAGAAACGAGATCTAAAAACACAAAAAAATGACAGCAAAAACACTCTACGATAAAATCTGGGATAACCATTTAGTTGATGATGATGGCTCATCGGCCCTCATATATGTTGATCGACAGCTTATTCATGAAGTCACTTCTCCGCAAGCATTTGAAGGCTTGCGTATTACTGGTCGTAAGCCGCGCAACCCATCGGCACATTTAGCAGTGGCTGATCATAATGTTCCTACTACTACAGCGGATAGGGGCCATGGCACTTCTGGTATTAAGGATAAAACTTCACGCATTCAAGTTGAAACACTCGAAAAAAACTGCAAAGAATTCGGCATTCGCTATTTTGATCTTGATGATAAAAAGCAGGGGATTGTTCATATTGTTGGGCCCGAGCAGGGTTTAACTCAACCGGGAATGGTAATTGTTTGCGGTGATTCTCACACTTCAACCCATGGAGCCTTTGGCGCCCTAGCTTTTGGCATTGGCACTTCTGAGGTTGAGCATGTTTTGGTGACACAAACTTTGATTCAAAAACGCGCTAAAAATATGCTGGTGCAAGTTGATGGCAAGCTGGGTTTTGGCGTATCGGCGAAGGATATTATTTTGGCAATTATTGGCAAACTTGGCACAGCAGGCGGCACAGGATTTGTAATTGAATTTGCTGGCGAGGCGATCGCAGCCCTTTCAATGGAAGGTCGCATGACAATTTGCAATATGTCAATTGAGGCGGGAGCCCGCGCTGGGCTTATCGCGCCAGATCAAACCACCTACGCCTATTTAAAAGGCCGCCCATTAGCACCACAAGGCGCTGATTTTGAAAAGGCCGTAACATACTGGGATTCGCTAAAATCCGATGCTGGGGCTAAATATGATGCCGTTATTACGCTTCACGCTGACGATATCGCGCCACAAGTTACTTGGGGCACTAGCCCTGAAGATGCTTTGCCGATAACCGCCAATGTGCCTTTTGCAAGCGATTTTGCTGATCATGGCAAACAAGATGCGGTGAAACGATCACTCGAATATATGGGCCTTACAAGCGGCACTCCACTTGAATCGGTAGTAATTGATAAAGTTTTTATCGGATCATGCACTAACGGCCGCATTGAAGATTTTCGCGCGGCGGCAGCGGTTGCCAAAGGTCGCAAAGTTGCGGCAAATATCAAGCTCGCCATGGTGGTTCCTGGTTCGGGCCTGGTTAAAGAGCAGGCAGAAAAAGAAGGTTTGGATAAAATTTTTACCGAAGCGGGCTTTGAATGGCGCGCTCCCGGCTGCTCAATGTGCTTAGCGATGAACGCCGATAAACTAGAAAACGGCGAACGCTGCGCCTCAACTTCTAACCGCAATTTTGAAGGAAGACAAGGTCGCGGCGGCAGAACACACTTGCTTAGCCCAACAATGGCAGTGGCTGCAGCAATTATGGGCCATCTAACTGATGTTAGAAAATTGCAACAAAATTAACAATTATGCAATTGTATCAACCAGAAGAAATCAGGCCAACGCAAAATTACGAAATCCTCGCCACCGGCTTTACCAGTCAGCCCAGCATCGCTCCTGCGGATTATTCTAACAGCGCAACTTTTGGCCACGGCATTGAATTGGCAAAAAATATTACCGCCCTTTTTTCATCAGTATTTCTCTCTTCTATCGCCTATGGCATGATGGTTGCGCTGATTGCTTTTACGGCACATTCTCAAATTAAAAACGAGATCTTAATTGCGCTTTCTTCTGCCACGCAAATTGGCGCCGGAGTTATGTTTGGAAGGTTTTTGCCGATTCTTGGGCGCAAAATTGGCATGATTAATTGTGTTCGATTCGCCAGTTTAGTATCGGCCATTTGCGCGGTTGTGATGTATTTTTATGTGGATTATTTTATGTGGATTAGCGTTGTTTTTTTCTTCGGCGCAGCACTTTTTATTGCAGGCGTAACCAGACAAACTCTGATGATTAACTTGGCACCACCGCACATCAAATCAATAGTTATCTCGGTTGGCGGAATGCTAGTTGCAATTGGCAACGGTTTTGGCCCAATTGTTCTTGAAACAATAAAAACTTCAAATCACTTTACCTCCTACGCTGTCGTTGCCTCGCTTTATTTGCTTTCGATTTTGCCTTTGGGGCGCCTCAAAAAAAATGAAATAAAAATAAAACAAGAAAAAAGAATCGGAATTTGGCGTTATATTCAAACCTCTCCCAAGATAATGTTTGCAGGCTTTTGCGTTAATTATTCACTTTCTTCAGCAAGCGCATTTCTTATTATTTATGGGTTAAATATTGGCTTGCCCGAAGGCGAGGCGACGATGCTTTATTCGGTGTTATTATTTGGCACAATTTTCTCGATTCCGCTTGGCTATTTGTCGGATATTATCAATCGACGCCTCTTGATGATTTGTTCTGCCGCCTTGTCTTTGCTGTGCGCAATCTTGCTTTATCTATCTCGGGATCCGGCACAAATTTACACCTTGCTCTTTATAATTTTTGGCTGCATGACAGGCACAAAGCTGCCAGCCATAATATTGATCAACGAAAAATATAAGCCAACACAGCGCCTATCGGTCAACGCCGCTTTTTCAAAATTTTGCCTGATCGGAAACATCGTCGGAATTTTTTCTACCGGCGTTATAATGAAACTCTCAGGGCCAAGCGGGCTGTGGCTTTCTATCGCTATAATTCTTTCTTTATATTTACTTTTTTGCACCTCAAACTATGCTCAAAAAATAATTAGAGGTGATTTAAAATTTAGCAAATTTTCTTTTAGCGACAAATCAAAAATGGAATAAATTATGAACAATAAAACCACCACAAACCAAACTTTTTGCAAATCAAATTCTTTTAAAATACACGCGGATCAAAATAATTGTAATCCGCAACCTTCTAATAATTGCAAAATTTATTGTTTTTTTAAAAAAATCTGCTGTTTTTATAAAAGCAATAAACCCGTTATAGCTCATGTAGCACTCAATGGTGTGATTGGTAAAGATTCAAAATTTAGCTCTGGTTTAAACATCGAAAATATTTTGCCTTTACTAGAAAAAGCCTTTAAAACCAGCAATATCAAGGCTGTGGCCATTACTATAAATTCTCCTGGTGGGTCGCCGGTACAATCAGAGCTTATTTATAATGCCATTCGCGAATTATCGCAGGAGAAAAAAATCCCCGTTTATACTTTTGCCCGGGATGTTGCTGCTTCAGGCGGCTATTGGTTGCTGCTTGCTGGCGATGAAATTTATGCCCATCAAGCTTCAATAATTGGCAGCATTGGCGTAATTTTTTCGGGATTTGGATTTGTTGATACAATCAAGAAACTAGGCATTGAGCGCCGCATTTACACTGAAGGAAAAAACAAGGCAATTCTCGATCCATTTATGCCCGAAGAGCAAGAAAATATCGCCATTTTAAAAGAAGCGCAACGCGATATTTTTGAAGGGTTTAAAGAACTTGTAAGCTCAAGGCGTGCCGGCAAACTGAAAGATGGTGCAGGAAAAATTATCTGCAATTGCACCCAAGAAAAATACGAATGCGCAAATTGTGAATGCGGCGATAAAAACTTCCTCGATGATAAAATTTTCACTGGCGCATTTTGGTCAGGCCGCAAAGCTGTAGAGCTGGGCTTGGTTGATGCAATCGCCGATATGCGCAGCAAAATGAAGGAAAAATTCGGCGAGAAGGTTGGGATTAAAAATATTGATATTAAAAAAGGCTTTATAAAGTCATTTTTTGCAGAAAAAAGTGGTTTGGCGCTGGGGCAAGTAGTGGTAGAAATTGTTGATAAACTTGAGGAAAAGGCTAGTTTTGGCCGGTTTGGGCTGTAGTGAAATAGCGCCTTTAGCCTGTGATTTCAAGGATTTTAGGCCTTTTTACGATAGGTGTAGTATAAGCATAGCATAGGTTATCATTATAACTATTGAATGTAAAAATTATATAAAATTGAAAAACCAGATCTTAGAAGCTTCGCTACTGATCTTAATCAATTCTATACTGAATCAACTTCAGGAAGTCGATTCAGTATATTTTAAATTTTTTCGCCACACGGGTGGCGCCCCACTTGCGGGGATCCCGAATATCGAAACCTGATTGAAAAAGATCGGTGGTTTGAATCAGGTTTGGTATATGTCGACGCACATGCGCTATGTCAAAATATGGATCGTGACGATGTATTGCTGGATAAATTTTTGGAAACATTTTCCGACGCTCGCAAAAAAACCGAAAGCCCCGAATATCTCAACTGGAAAGATATCAAATATAAAAGCTGGGTTCCTGATTTTGAGGAGCTAAAAAAGACAATACCAAACAAACTATAATTCGCGTCACGAAATTGATATGGATATGACAAAATATCTGCTCGAATTGCATCGCATGCTAACTGTTGGCGCAAAAAATTTAGCAGAATCTGAGCAAGGAAATTTTCGTAGCGCCGTCGATAAAATTGTTATCGCGAAAGGCGATGATCCTACAGTCATAAGCTATGTCGCGCCTTCGATTGATTTTGTAAAAATAGAAATTCAGCGCCTCATCGATTTCGCCAATGATGCACTGGGCGAAGATTTTATTCACCCCGTCACAAAAGCAATTATGCTACATTTTTGGATTGGCCTTTTGCATCCATTTGTTGAAGGCAATGATTTAACATATTTTGTCGATTATAGTTTTAGAAAATTTTAAGAGATATGTTCGCAATAAATTACACGAAGATCGGGAAGCGGAAGAAATAATGTCGAAGCATCACAGCTTAACCAAACGACAAATAAAAATTCTTTCTTTGTTGCGAGAAAATCCGTATAAATTGTTAAATGTAAGTTTGTGTGTTAAAATTTACGAGGTCACCAAAGCTACAGCCATAAAAGACCTCAAAGGATTACTTCATCTCGGTTTTGTTGAAACAGAAAGACGGGGCAAAAATGTTTATTATCGCCCAACATCTAAAATTGCGACGATTTTTAAATCTTGAAAGCTTGCAAATACTTGCTATTCTTACCAAAAGTTATAATTTAACTACAGATCAATAAATTTTATATTCCATGACATTCTTCGCCTCAAGCCTCGCCAAATCAGACGCTGCAATCGCTAGCGCCATCAGCAAAGAACTCGATCGCCAAAAATATCAGATCGAACTTATCGCTTCTGAAAACATCGTGAGCAGCGCAGTGCTAGAGGCACAAGGCTCGGTTTTCACTAACAAATATGCTGAGGGCTATCCCACAAAACGATATTATGGCGGATGTGAATTTGCTGATGAGGTTGAGGCCCTTGCAATTTCGCGCCTTTGCGAGATTTTTGGTGCAAAATTTGCCAATGTACAGCCACATTCTGGAGCTTCGGCAAATTTGG
>SHWK01000071.1 GCA_009693885.1 Rickettsiales bacterium | reverse complement strand
AAGCGTTAGAAAATTCTACTTTGCCATTTTCTTTAGCTCTTGCAAATAAAGGCTTCAAAAAAGCTTTGCTTGATGATAAGCACTTGCGCAATGGCTTAAATGTTATTGATGGAAAAGTTTGTTATAAAGCAGTTGCGGATGCTCTTGGGTACTCGTTTGTTGCGCCTGAAGGTTTGTTGGCGTAGTTCTTTATATTTTTTAGAGAAGGCGAGGTGCGTTTTGTGGCCTCGCCTTTTTTGGTTTAAAAGGATTTTGTGATTTTCTTTTGCTTATAGATATCGTCCTCGGCTGAAGAGCTTGACTGGCAAGTCTCTGCTGCTTAGACACCCTTTTTATTTGAATTAAAGCAAGCGTAGCTTGCAATAAAAATGGAACTCGCCTCAGAGCCTTGCCAGTCAAGCTCTTCAGCCTTTCTTTTGGTTTTTCTTTTTGTCTCTCCATCTTTTTCAACAACCCAATATAAAATGCTTTCAACCTCCGAACTAATAAAAAAATACAACCTAGACGCCAAAAAATCCCTCGGGCAAAATTTTATCCTCGATAAAAATGTCACAGATAAAATTGCCAAATCCGCCGGTGATTTAAGCGAATATGAAGTATTAGAAATCGGCCCCGGCCCCGGAAGCCTTACTCGCTCAATCTTAGATGCTGGTGCAAAAAAACTCACCGTAATCGAAAAAGATGAAAGATGTTTAGCGGCGCTTGCCGAACTCAAAGAATTTTATGGTGATCGCTTAGAAATAATCAGCGCCGATGCGTTAAAAATTGATGAAGAAAAATTATTTTCGAGCAGCGGAAAAATAAAAATTATTGCTAATTTACCTTATAATATTGGCACAGTTTTGTTAATTAAATGGCTAAAAATTGCGCCAAAAATTGCTTCGATGACTCTAATGTTGCAAAAAGAAGTAGTTGATCGAATTGTTGCCAAGCCAAGCACAGAGCATTACGGCAGGTTAGCGGTGATGGTGAATCATTTAGCGCAAAGCAAAATGCTTTTCACGGTGAGTCGTATGGTTTTTGTGCCGCCACCAAAAGTTACTTCGGCGATTGTGCAAATTATTCCCGATGAAAATCTTGCGCACAATATCGAGTTTGAAAAACTAGAAAAACTTGTTGCCGCAGCATTTGGACAGCGCCGCAAAATGATAAAATCAGCGCTCAAAAACTTCCCTTTTATTTGTGATACTAGCGAGGCGTTAAAAAAGTGCGATATCGCCGAAAGTTTGCGTGCCGAAAATTTAACGATACAACAATTTTGTCAGTTAGCGAAATTTGTTGAAAATAAAACATCTAACTCTAAGGTGGGGATAGATAACAAGATCAATTAAAATTAATTTATGGGCGAAATATTAGCTTTTTTTACACTAAGAAGCGTTATAGTGTTTGCTTCTACGGCATTTTCACTATTATTTGTGATGTTAGTTTTAAATATTATTACTGTTGATGAAACCATCACTATTCTTCATTTATCTCCTGAGGCAGGAAGCGCCTTTAAGCTTGTAATTTCTAGAGTGCAAGAACTCACAGGAAACATTCTCGAAATCATTTCGCAATTGCTGAGCAAGTTGCTCGGTTGGGCTGGCGTTGAAGTTGATCTTAATAAAATCAAAATTGATGTAAATCAGCATCCAGCGGGTCTAGGTGCCGCAGGCAGTGCCATGCCAGATCCAGCAAAATAGTGATTAGCGTTGTCACAAAATAAAGTCAAATTGCAACGAACGGTGATTATTTTAGTTATTTCAATCCTCAATTTATTCAGGCTAATAGCTCTCCTCAGCATATTTTTGCCGCTGTATCCCTTTTTAAAAAAGCGCGTAATTTATTTATTTTTAAAACTTGCGGGACCTTCTTTTATTAAATTAGGGCAGGCACTTTCAACTAGGCCAGATCTAGTTGGAGAGCCTTTGGCAGAAACCCTAGCGCATTTTCAAGATCGCCTTCCGCCATTTTCTTCACGCAAAGTAAGAAAGATTTTGCGCCGCGAATTTGGTAAAAATTTTGAGAAAAAATTTGTTGATTTTAACTATGTGGCGCAAGCTTCTGCATCAATTGCCCAAGTTCACAAAGCAAAAATTTTTATCGAGAAAAATAATGGTGCGCAAGTCATTGATGGCAAAAAAGGTGAGTGGCAAATCGTTGCGGTAAAAATTCTTCGTCCCAATATTAAAAGAATTATTGCTCGCGATATCGCTACTCTCGAGCTGATCGCCAACCTTGCGCGTTTATTCTCAAAATTTAGCGCCAAAACTTTAAAAGATATTAATTCTGTTCTCAAAGAATCAACAAAAAGCGAATTAAATTTATTAAAAGAAGCATCGAATGCGGTGCGTTTGAAAAATAATTTAAAAGATCTGCAAGGCTTTTATGTGCCAGAAATTTTTTTAAAATTTTCAACACCAAATATACTAGTTAGCGAATGGATTAATGGCGTGCCTTTTTCCAACAAGCGAGCAATTCACAATACTACAATCGATAAGCAATTAGTGGCGAAGAACCTTGTAATTAGCTATTTCACGCAGGTTTATTCTGATGGATTTTTTCATGCTGATATGCATCCTGGAAATTTATTTTTGATGGAAAATGACGCTAACGACGCACAAAATAATAGCTTAAAAAACAACATCAAGCAAGGTGCAAAAGCAGTGGATATTGCTGTGGTAGATTTCGGTATTATGGGAGAAATTGATAAAAAAACTCGCTTGGCAGTGGCAGAAATTTTCATCGGATTTTTGCACAAGGATTATAAAAGAGTGGCAAAATTGCATATTGATGCGGGCCTTGTACCAAAAGGCACCAGCCTATATGATCTTTCACTTTCTTGTCAAAAAATTGGTGAAACAATTGTTGGATCTTCAATTAAAGAAATTTCTCTCGCCTCATTATTAATGCATTTAATTGAGATGACGCGTGAATATCAAATGGATACGAGGCCAGATTTATTATTGTTACAAAAAACGCTGCTATTAGTTGAAGGAGTAGGTGTGATGCTTGATCCTAATTTAAATATTTGGGAACTCGCGCGCCCTTGGGTAAAAGAATGGGCGAAAAAAAATATTGGTTTTGATGCGAAAATTCGTGATGCGTTGGTTGATTTATTTGATGCGGTTAAGGGGTTTATTAATCAGGATCATGTCTAATAATCGAAATATTTATGACTTTCCGAATTTCATCTCTAGAGCAATATAAAACAGAATATTCGCGCTCAATCCAAGACCCACAAGGTTTTTGGGGCGATATCGCAAAAAATTTTCGCTGGTTCAAAAACTGGGATCAGGTGATGGATTGTGATTTTAGCAATATGCAAATCGAATGGTTCAAAGGTGGCACCACCAACATTTCTTACAATTGTTTAGATCGTCATTTGATTGAAGATGATTGCGATGAAGCCATTAAAGACAAGATCGCAATTATTTTTGAGCCCAATAATCCACAAGAAGAAACGCGCAAAATTACCTATCGTCAATTATATGAAAAAGTGCTACAATTCTCTAATTTATTGATCGCGCAAGGTGTGGTGGTAGGGGATCGTGTTTGTATTTATATGCCGATGATTCCTGAAGCTGCGGTGGCGATGTTGGCCTGCGCCCGCATTGGTGCTATTCACAGCGTGGTTTTTGCTGGTTTTTCTGCCAAGGCTTTGGCGAGTCGTATGCAAGATTCTCAGGTAAAAATTTTAATCACCGCCGACTTACTTTTTCGTGGCGATAAAAAAATTCAACTGTTCGATATTGCTGCAGAAGCCTTAGCAGAATGCCCCAGCGTTGAGCGTGTGATTGTTTATAAAAGAGCAAAAGAAGATCTTCCTGTTGATTCAAAAATATTAATTTGGCAAGACGAGATAAATAAATACGAAGCCGATGCCCCACATTATGAAGCTGATGCTGAGCATCCACTTTTTATTTTATACACCTCGGGCTCTACAGGCAAGCCGAAGGGCATTGTGCATAGTCATGGCGGTTATATGGTTTATGCCGCTTATTCTTTTTGCAATGTTTTTCAATATCACAATGGAGACATCTTCTTTTGCAGCGCTGATATTGGCTGGATCACTGGTCACTCTTATTTAATTTATGGCCCACTTTTAAATGGAGCTACAACTTTAATGTTTGAGGGAGTGCCAACTTATCCTACTCCCGCAAGGTTCTGGGAGATTATCGAAAAACACCAAGTTAGTATTTTTTACACCGCACCAACTGCCATCAGAGCCTTAATGCAAAAAGGCGACCAATTTGCTGAAGGTCATAATTTACAATCACTAAAAACGCTGGGCACAGTAGGAGAGCCAATTAATCAAGAGGCGTGGCAATGGTATCATGATAAAATTGGCGCTGCAAAATGCCCAATTGTTGATACTTGGTGGCAAACTGAAACTGGCGGAATCATGATCTCGGCTTTATCTGGAATCACCGAAAGCCGCGCCACATATGCCGGCTTGCCACTTTGTGGAATCGAACCAATCTTACTTGATGATGATGGTCATGAAATTACGGAATCAAATAAAGCGGGAAATCTTTGTTTTAAAACACCTTGGCCAAGCATGGCCCGCGCCATCTGGGGTGATCGTCAAAAATTTTATGATACTTATTTTGCGCATTTTCCGGGATATTATTTTGCTGGTGACGGCGCTTTTCGTAGTGAGGATGGGCTCTACAGAATCATAGGTCGCACCGATGATGTACTAAAAATTTCTGGCCACAGAATTGGTACCGCCGAAGTTGAAAATGCCATCAACATGCATGAAAATATCGCTGAATCCGCGGCAATAGGCTTTCCGCATCAAATAAAAGGTGAAGGTATTTGTGTTTTTGTAATTCCAAAAACCACTCCACAATCAAAAGAGTATCTCGAAAACGAAATCATCGAACTAATAAAAAAAGAAATCGGCAGCATCGCCAAACCAGATAAAATCTACATCATCAATGATTTGCCAAAAACCCGTTCAGGCAAAATCATGCGTCGTGTTTTGAAAAAAATCATCGCAGGAGAAAGTGATTTGGGAGATATTTCAACTTTAGTAAATCCTGAAATTGTGGAAGAACTGAAAAAAATGATTGGCAAAGAAGCAAAAGCAGCTGGAGAATAAAAAAATAACAGGTGAGAAAAAAATTAAGTGAGAATTTAAGAGGGTCGGGACGACGGTCCCCTGAATCGAGTTTTGATGGTCTACTGCAGAAAATTAAGTTCGCCCAAGATATATACTGAATCAACTTCAAGAAGTCGATTCAGTATATTTTAAATTTTTTTTCGCCACACGAGTGGCGCCCCACTTGCAGGGATCCCGAATATCGAACCTGATTGAAAAAGATCGGTGGTTTGAATCAGGTTTGGTATAACTTAGATCATCACTGTCTGAGAGGCAGAGGACCGTCGTCCCGACCCTCTTAAATTCTCACTTAAATTTTTTCTTACCACCTACTTATTCTTCTTATTCAAAGGACTTTTTCTATATCCATAAAGAAAATACCCCGCTACACCACAAAATAACCAAACCAAAAACGGCTTAAACACTTCTCCTATAAGTGCATAAATCAAATAACTGCAAATTAGAATCGCCAAAGGTGCAATTACAAAAAGTGCAGGGCAGCGGAATGGTCTTTCAAGCTTAGGGCGAGTAAATCGAAGAACCATCACCGAAATCACACATAAAATTAAAGCAAACAAAATGCCGATACTAGTGAGGTCGGCAATTGTTTTGATCGGCGCCAATCCACCAAAAA
>SHWK01000070.1 GCA_009693885.1 Rickettsiales bacterium | reverse complement strand
CTGCATTTAACAAAAGATGTGCAGGAGTGTGAAAAGCAATTCCGTCAAATGGTGTTTAATATATTCGCACATAACCGCGATGATCACTCAAAGAACTTCTCTTTTTTAATGGATAAAAACGGTAAGTGGAAAGTTTCACCAGCCTATGATTTAACTTTTTCTTCTGGCCCAATGGGGCAGCATTGTACAACGATTTTGGGCGAGGGTAAAAATCCAACAATTGATCATATTCTAAAACTTGCAGAAATGGTTTCGATTAAATCAAAGGGAGCTAAAGAAATTGTTGATGAGGTAAAAGATGCGGTTTTGAAGTGGAAGAAATTTGCGGATGTGGCGGCAGTAAGTAAGAAATCGAACAAAATTATTTTTGATATTATCAAACATTAAAAACGTTATGAAAAAGCTATTCTTTTAAATTGACACGGAATGTGGGACGCTCCCAAAAATTATGCTCTGCCAGCGAATTAGCAGATCGTTATCCGGTTACAAGCAGACACATCAGGGCTATATGGAAAAGAAGGGTCTGGAAACATATCTAAATGCTACCAGTTTTAATTGCTATTCTTCCCTAAATGCCTTATAAGCCGAATCAGAAATTGGCGTAAACATATAAGAAATCAGCGATCTTGATCCGGTTATAATAAAGACTTGCGCTGGCATTCCTGGATAAAGCTCAACTTTGCTTTTTAGTTTTTCGATATCTTTTTTGCTGATGCTTACACGAGCCAGGAAGTATGATTCTCTGGTTTGTTCATTGGTTATAATATCCGGCGAAACGTTGATGACCTCACCATTAATTTTTGGAACTTTTTTACCCTTATAAGCAGTGAGAGAAACTTTGGCTTTCAGACCAACAGCCACGTTATCAATGTCTTGTGGTTTAATTTTTGCTTCAACAATCAACTCTTCATGCTGAGGAACAATACTCATCATTTCTCCGCCAGGCGGCACAACGGAGCCGATGGTATGATATTTAATATTCATCACTTTTCCGGTATTTGGTGAGGTTATAGACGATCTTTTTAAGACATCTTTTGAAGCGGCTAATTGATTGTAAAGACCAACGATCTCCATATCGCTTTCTTTGATTTCCTTAAGTGTTTCGGAAAGATCATCATTTTTGTAATTTGTTACTTGTAGCCTTGCTACTTCTGCCTGTTCATCGGTTTCGGCAATTGATTTTTGTAAATCTAGTTCACGCAAAACCGGTAAATTATCTTCGTCAACCAGTGGTTTGATTAAACCTAATTCTCTTTGAAATAGTTTTAGTCTGATTTCGGCAGATTTTAATTTCTTCTCCAAAACTTTTATTTCACCTGATTTCTTATCTTTTTTTGCTTTAAAAAGTCGCAACTGATTGCTGGCAATTTCTTGCAACTTATCGTTATCACTTGGCGATAATTCTCCTACTTCAGAAAAAAAATCAGTTAAATTCAAAGTCTGTTTATTTTCTTTTTCAGCTTTAAGCCTTTCCTTTTGTAGCTGCATCGTCCACAACCTTTCCTTCAAAATCTGCTGCTCGGTTTTTGCTTTGATATCGTGAAGATAAAGCAAAACATCTCCCTCATTTACCATTTGCCCTTCTTTTACCAAAATCTGATCGATAATTCCACCCTCTAAATGCTGAATAATTTTGCGGTTAAAATCCAAAACTATCATCCCTTCTGCAATTGATGCTGATTGAATTGGTAAGAATGCGGCCCAAGCAAGAAAAAAAACGGCAAAAATAATCAAGGCTTTCACTCCATGATTAATAGCTACTTCCGCTATTTTTGTTCTTGGTTTTAAATCTATTTTTTCTGGTATCATGCCGCTTTCGAAAGAATTGAATTTGCAGCATCAAATGCTTTTACCTCACCATCTCTAAACACCATCACTTTATCACAAATTGACATAACCGAGGTGCGATGAGTAATGATAATAGTTGTAATTTTATTTTCTTTGGCGCGAAGAATAGCATTGTTTAAAGCGGCTTCACCTTCGGTATCGAGATTGGAATTTGGCTCATCAAGCACTACAAATTTAACGTCACCGTAGTAGGCTCTGGCCAAGGCAATTCTTTGTTTTTGTCCCGCTGATAAATTGCTGGCATCCTTCTCAATTGCCATTTCGTAGCCCTGTGGTAGAGATAAAATAATATCATGCACATCACAAAATTTCGCGGCTTTGATAATTTCATCATCTTTGGCATTCTTATCCATTCTGGCGATATTGTGCTTCACCAAGCCTTTGAACAGCTCAACATCTTGTGGTAAATAACCAATATGTTTGCCAATTTTTTCTAAATCCTGCTCAAAAAGATTGGCGCCATCAATTTTTACTATTCCTGAATTTGGTTTTAGAACTCCAACAAGAAGACGAGCTAAAGTTGTTTTGCCGCTTCCTGTTGGGCCAATAATGCCAATAACTTCGCCTTGTCCTATTTTGAACGAAACCCCTTTGATAAGAAGACGATCAGATTTTTCTGGTTTGTAAACCAACTTATCGACAATGATTTCGCCTTGTGGAGTTGGTAGTTCAATTTTTCCTTTATCTTCAATGTAATTCTTAAGCGATTCGTTTAAGCGTAAATAGGCCGATTTGGTTGTCTTGAGCGATTTCCATAAACCAATTGCTGCATCAAATGGAGCGAGTGCTTTTCCAGCCAGAATTGAAGTGGCAATAATTCCACCGGAAGACATTTTGTTGTACATTACCAAAATTGCACTTGAAGCCATGGTTATGGTTTGCAGCGCCATTCTCAGGGTTTTAGAAATTGAAGAAATACGATTGCTGATAGTCGCAAGATCAGCAGATGCTTTTCTGAGTTCATCATTACCACTTTGCCAGTTGCCACGCACATTTCCCTTCATTCCCATAGCATTAATCACTTCTGAGTTTGAAGAAATAATCTCAAAATCTCTCATCACTTCTGCCTGCATTTGGTTGGTTTTATCTATTAATTCTTTGGTGTATTTTTCGTTGAGATAGGCCATTTTCAACATAATCAGCCCACCAACAACGGTGATGAGACCATTAATTGGATGAATGAAAAAAATCATGATCAAGTAAACAATGGCGAATGGAGCATCAAAAAGTGTTGCCAAATTTGGACCAGAAATAAAGCCTTTAATGGTTTGCAAATCTCGCATATTCTGGCTGCTGATATTTTTGTTTGAACCTTGCGCCTCAATACTGCTGTTGAATAAAACCGGTGAGAGTTTTTCATCGAGCCAATTAGAAACGTGCAAAAATATTGTTGATCTAACCTGAGTGAGGATTCCAAGAAAAGCCAAAAAAGCTAAAACGATGATGGTAAGATAAAGCAAAGTTTCAAAACTGTTGCTGGAAAGAACTCTGTCCAGCACTTGCATCGAATAGATTGATGATGCGAGGGTGAAGATGCTGATGAAGAAGCTGAAAAGCAGGCAGAACCAAAAAGCGCGTTTGCATGAATCGAGTGCGGTTTTGATAATTTTTTGCGGTTGGTTGTGCATCTCTATATTTCCCCCAAAAAATATTTGATCTTGTAGTGAGTAATCACCAAATCTGTTTGTGAATCGATGTAATTTATTTTTCTATCATTGGCTTCGATCTTGGCACGGATCACTTCAATCGGATCTTCAACTTTTGATTTCGATCTTTTATTAAAGATTTCGGCACGCTCCTTTGCCATTTCAAAAAGTTTTTTATTGGTTTTATTCATCTCGGAGAAGAAGCGATATTCTTCAAGCGTCTGTTTTACTTCTTTGATTACGCCATCTTTAGTAATTTCGTATTCCTCCATTGCCGCATCCTTGTCATATCCGGCTTTGCTAACATTAGCATATTCAACACCCTTCTGAAAAATTGGTACCGAAACATTCAAGAAAACTGATTGTGAGTTGAGGTCTTGGTTGTTGAGGTAAACCACTTTGTCCTGTTTGCTGGCTGACGCAACTACTGAAACCTTTGGAAGGAAGTTTGATTTTTCAGCATTATAAGCAGCTTTGGAAGCAAGATAGCTGTAATGGTAAGACTTGATGTTGTAGTTATTAGCAAGTGCGAATTCCAGAACTTTATCTTTACTGAACTCTTCTTCAGCAATTTCCGGCTTTATGAGATTATCATGCAGCTCACCAATCACATTCTGATAATCGAATTTGGCTTTGTGAAGCCTGTTTAAAGCATCAAGGTATTTTTCTTCAGTAAGTGAAGTTTCGTAAGTGAATTTGATGATGTCAGCTTTGTCAATAATTCGGACATCTTTTCTGCGTTTAACGAGGCTAAAGAATTTCTTACCCAGCTCTTTGTTTTCTTCCTGCAGTTTGATTAACTCCTGATAGCGAAAAAGATTGCAGTATCTTTGTGCTGCAGCAAAAGAAATTTCCTGAATCTTGTCTGAGGTTTTAGCGCTGCCGGATTTTATTTTGTAATTAGCTTCGCGATATTTGGAAACGGAATGCAGCCCATCAAAGATTGGCTGTTCAAGTTTTATTTCCTGAGTCGTCTGCTTGGTTGAACGATCATAAGTTTGCCCCTGATAATAACTGCTTCTTTGTCCATAGGAGGCATTGGCACTAACATTTGGTAAAAATTCGGCAATCGCCTTGGTTTTTTCAGTTTTGACTGAATTAAGCCTGATTTGCTCTAGCTTGATATTGCGATTGTTTGCTTGGGCAGTATCAATTGCATCTCTTAAATTTGTTGCAGACGCTTCCTCAGAGCATGTTAAAACCAAATATAAAATTGTTGTTATAAAATATTGACGGCGATGCATAAATTTTCTTAGAAATGTACCGCTAAGCCAAGAGTCACCGCTGAAACATTTACCTCAACACTCTTAAATCCAGAATTTTTTGGCGTAAAATCAAAGTTGTAAAACATTGAATTTAGCCTGATGGAAGTGGTTTTTGTAATATCATAACCAAGGCCAACTCCGAAAAATGGAGCCGATGCAGTTACTGACTGTTTGGTATTTACGGTTTCTTGATAATCCATAGTTGAAGCAACATAACCACCTGATCCATAAATTCTGATGCCTTTGATTTCGTAGCCTAGATTCAGCCTGCCACCAAAGTTTTGTTTAATTTCTCCAGAAAAGAACTTATTACCAAATGCTTCAATTTCTGTGAAAATATGATCCTTAGTTCTGCTATTTTTATCTTCCGAATCGGTAAAAATATCTTCAGCTAAATTAAATCTAACACCAGCAGACAAACCAGCTCCAACCGCACTTTCTGAGAAAGTTTTATTTGGCTCAGCACCACTTGCAACGGTTGAGCTACCACCATTTAGTACGGCATACGAAGAAGATGTAAATAAAACACTAAATATAACGCTTGAACAAAATAATATCGAAGATTTTTTCATAGTTGAGTAAGTCGTTATTAGTGTTGGAACAATTAAAGCAAATTTTAGAATTTTCATTAGAATGCAAAGTCATTGTGATCGAGCTGTATTTGTCCAGCCAACTGGACGGCAAAGTTAGAATTTGGATCATCAATTATGGTGTTACCACCTTCAAAGTAATATTCGATTCCGTGAGCAGAAGAATTGCTGCCCAACCCTTCAGTTACAGAATCAAATCCAAGTCCTGACAGGTTGATTTTATCATCGAAGCGAACGAAGTCCAGTACGATATCGGTTTCGCTGTCTGTTGAGTCGGTAAGGTCAGTAAAGATAAATTGATCATTGCCAGCTCCACCAATCATGACGTCGGTGCCTTTACCGCCGATTAGGAGGTCAACACCATCATAACCTTTGATAATATCATTTCCATCGCCACCA
>SHWK01000069.1 GCA_009693885.1 Rickettsiales bacterium | reverse complement strand
CTTCCAAGTGGAATTCCGTAGGTTAGATGCGTTATTTTTGCACCATATTCTTTGAGATCTTCGGTTAAAAAATGTGCCGTGGTTTGGCCATCGATTGTGGCGCTGGTGGCGATAATTATTTCTTTTACTTCACCATTTTTTAATCTTGCGTGAAGTGGGTCAAGATTTAAATCCTCAATTGTTGTGCCGCTAATTGCTGATAATTTTCCTCCCAGAACATGGTATTTTCCGTTATAACTTTCGGCGCGCTCTACTGCCCATAGATCTGCTACCTCTTCTACGATGCAAAGCAAACTTGCGTCGCGGCGCTGATTTTTGCAAATATTGCAAGTTTCACCCTCATCTAAATTGCCACAAATTTTGCATTTGTGAACCCTTTCATTTAGCGCTTGCAGGCCCTCGATTAATGGGATTAATAATTTTTGTTTGTTGCTCGCAAGTTGCAATACAATGCGCTTGGCGATGCGCGGCCCTAAGCCCGGAAGCTTTGAAATTGTTTTGCTAAGTTGATCGATAAAGTTTTTTTCCATTTTGTTTTTAGTGTGTGAAAGTGTGAATACTAATTGGTATAAAGTTGATAGAGAAGAGAATGTCCTCTGCCTCTCAGACAGTGATGGTCTAAGCGCGCGCTCGTTAAACTCATATGTTTTCTGGAGACCATCAAAACTCGATTCAGAGGACATTCTCTTCTCTATCAACTTTATACCAATTAGTATTTGAATTTTTTTAAATTATTTAGAAAAAAATTGAATTATTGGTAATGCAAATATTATAACCGCCACCACCAAAGCGCTGAGCATAAGGCTTGATGCCGTGTCTATTTTTTCTGCGAGTTTTTTATCATGTTCTGATTTTATTGTTTCTGCTTTTAGAAATAGCGGAAAAAATAATTTTACTGTGAATAAAAATAGACAAATTGAATTAGTGATAAAAAATATTTGTACTAAAAATAAATTATTTTGTAATGCAATTTTTAGCAAAGAATATTTTTCTACCATACCAAGCGCTGGAGCGACTCCGCTTAAATTTAAGAAGCCAAATAATAGCAATAAAACTGTGATTTTCATGTTATAAAAAAGACCGCTTAGATCTTTGTTTTCAGCTTTTTTAAGGTATAAAATTAGATTGGAAAAAGTTAAAAAAACTAAAGTAATTGAAAGAATAAAATTTGGCAGAACTTCTAAAATAGCCTCTTCGTTGTAGATTGCATAAATAATAATGGTAAAAAATGCCACAATTAATTGACTAAAAAACAAGTGAAAAGAAATCGCCTTAAAATCACGGCTAAATAACAGCAAAAACATTGATATTGCTAAATTGATAAGAAAAACAAATGCCACAATTTCAAGATCAATTTTGGTGATTATTAAGGAAAATACTCCAATTCCAAAAATTTCGCTGATGATTTTAATAAAAATGTAAAGCTTCGCAAAGCCTAGAAATAACGTCAGGAAGAGGTATGATAGAGGCGAATCTGCCTCATAATTTTTATAATAAAGCAAATATGATGATCCTAGAATCGTTAGCAAAATTCCACCAAAATAAAGCAAAAATAGGCAGGCCGTTTTGATCTCACTAATGTTGTTTAGAACGCCGTCTTCATTGAACGCAACTTGTTCGCCAAATTTTGCCGTGACAACAATTGCAAACAATAATAAAAGCGCTTCACCAAACATTAAAAATGTAAAAATTTTTGTAAGATTATTATTGATCTTAAAAAGAAATTTTGTTGTTAAAAAATAACAAGTAAAAACAAGGCAATTATAGGCGAATAGCAGCGTCAGAAGGTTGTGAGAAAGAATAATTAAATTGATAAAAGTAATTATAAAAGCAAAAAATAATTTGAATTGCGCTGCGTTTTGATTGCCACTAATTACTAAAAATCGCTCCGCATAAAAACCATAGGCTAACCAAATAAAAATTAACAAAAATAGGTATGAGGCATTGGTATCATTGATTGCAAATCTAAGAGATAAATCGGGAGCGAGAGCAAGAATTTCGAGAGAATTAAGGTTTTCTAATTTGTTATAAAGACCTATTAAAATAGCAAAAAAAGCAATCATTGAAAATTTTTCAACGAAATTTTTTATCTTGTTATTATTAATTAACATGCTGCTGAGGCAGTTAAATAAAGGCAGCGCAACAATTGCTAAAATTAATGAATTCATATTATTTTATGAATTGAATAGATAGTTTGTTAACTAGGTCAGAACAAAAAGTTAGACCATAAACCAAAATAACTAGCATCCAAAATGAAATGGTGTAGAGCCAGTATTTATGTGACTCTATGGCCAATTTTTCTGGCACTAAATCATTATTATGTAGAGTAAAAATCTTTGCTGCAATTTTGATGGCGATGAATAATGAAATGCCATTGGTTATCACTAGAACACAGATGATTAGAGCACTGATGGGCTTTACATTAAATTGTAAACTCTCCAAAGCCAGATACCAATGACCATAAAACAAAAAGGTAAAAGGAAAAGCTGCCATAAAAATAATTAACATTTTTAGTGGCATTACAAAAAATTTATTATTGGCGGTTAGCAATATTTTATCGAGTGAAGAAGTATTAAATTTGCGCTTGAGAAATGTTGCGAAGATAAAAAGAAATAGATTAATCAAATTAAAATTAAGCCAGTAGAAAAATGCCGCCTGCCTTGATTTTACAGTGTTTACAGCCAAACAAATTAATATTAGACTAAGGCTTATTATACATAAATAAATTGCGATTAACTTGAAATGCTTGGTTTTATAAAGCAGAAATAGGCTGTAAAAAATCAATATTGCGGCTAAAAAAATAATGACAGTAGCAACCAATTGATCGATGAAAAAAAGATACGAAAATTTTATCGCGAAGAAAATTCCTAGATTGGCTTTGATAAAAAGTGAATCAACTGCAAAAAAATTGGCTAACAAATTATTGTTTTTGAGATTTTCAAAATAAATCCAGAAAGGGAAAAATTTTATTACAAACCCAATAAGCACTAGGCTTGCTAGGATTGTAAAAAATCTTACATCTTTACTTGCGACCAAATTTTGTTTTATTATATCAAGATTTAAACTGCCAAAAACTAAATAAATTATTAGAAAAGAAAATAGGATGAGTAGTGATGCGGCGCTGTTGAAGGAGAAATATCTAAAAGATAATTGTGAAACTTTTGTATCTTTGGCAATTGAAAAAATTGCAAAAAAACTACAGGCATAAACCTCTAAAAATAAGAATAAATTTAGTAAGTTATTGCTGGTGAGAATGCCGATGACTGTAAAGACGCGCAATAAATATACTGAGTAGAAAATTTTACTATCTTTGTGATCTAAAAAATTTTTTATATCGAGTTGATAATAAAATAAAATGATTAAATTTAATAAAACTATTGCGGTAAGAAATATTATTGAACTCACATCCAGCTTGAATTCAAGGGCCATAGAAAGCGGCATTAACTCAAAATCATTGCTGATAATTTGTGCCGAAAAAACTTCAGGAGCAATTTTTATAATCGCGAATAAAATAGTGATGAGGCACGCTATTGTAAGAGTGAACGAGATATTTTTTTTGGTAAAAATTTGACAAAGTAAAGATGTGGCGAGAGGTAAAAAAATAATGGCATAGACCGTGCTGATTAGAGCCATTTAGCTTAAGATTAATTATTTTTCATCATTTCCACAAAATCATTGAACAAATAAAAACTATCCGACGGCCCCGGCGAGCTTTCTGGGTGATATTGCACACAGAAAACTTTTTTATCTTTAAGCCTGAAGCCTTCAACTGTGTGGTCAAATAGCGAAATATGAGTTAGCTCAGCATTAGCTGGCAAAGATTTTTCATCAACACAAAAACCGTGATTTTGGCTGGTAATTTCAACTTTTTTGGTTTTAAGATTTTGCACTGGATGGTTGGCGCCGCGGTGCCCTTGGTGCATTTTGCTAGTTTTAGCACCAATTGCCAAAGCGATAAGTTGATGACCGAGACAAATTCCAAATAAAGGAATATTATTTTTGAGGATTTCTTGAATCACAGGAATGGCATATTCGCCAGTTGCAGCGGGGTCTCCAGGACCATTTGAGAGAAAAATTCCATCAGGATTATGAGCCATGATTTCTTTAAAACTAGCCTTGGCACCAACAACCTCAACATCGCAGCCCACTTCAGTTAAACAGCGCAAAATATTGAGTTTTGCACCATAATCAACCGCAACAACTTTGAATTTTTTCTTCGCAACTGTATTATATGAATTTTCAACTTGTTGCCATGAAGCTTCATTGCCCCATTGATATTGCTGGTTCAAGCTGGCTTTAGCGGCAAGTTCAACACCATTTAAATCGGCAGATTTTGCCAAATCTGCAACGGTTTTGGCAATTAATTTTTCATCAATTTCATCTTGATAAATTATCGCGACGGTCTTAGCGCCACTAGCACGCATCAGCTTAGTAATTTTGCGGGTATCAACACCAGAAATGCCGGTTAAATTATTTTTTTGCAACCAAGAATTAAAGTGATCTTGAGAGCGATAGCTTGATGGATTGGTTATCGGCTCACGAATGATAAGGCCGCAAGCTTGTGGGATTTTTGCCTCAATATCACTAGAATTAACGCCAATATTACCAATATGAGGAAAAGTAAAAGTAATAATTTGACCGCAATAAGATGGATCGGTTAGAATCTCTTGATAGCCGGTAATAGCGGTGTTGAAGCAGATTTCACCTTTAGTAATGGCTTTTTTTCCTACTCCATAGCCATAAAAATGTGAGCCGTCAGGAAAAACTAGAATTGCGTTTTTTTTTGCAGAAGACATGATTATATACCAAAACTAATAAATTCAAGAAGTCGAAATTTTCTAATGGTCAATTATAACTTTATAGAAATTAAAAATGAATAATGAAATTGCACTAAATTTAGGCGAAAAAAGCTACAAAATCAGAATTGGAGCTGGTGAAATCAACTATTTACCCAATTTTTTGCAGCAAAAAAACTATAGTAAAATTTTTATCATCACCGATGAAAATGTTGCCAGGCTGCATCTGGCGCAGCTAGAGAGCATATTGCAAGGCCTTAATATCACAACTATAAAAGTTGCCAGCGGCGAACAAAGCAAAAGTTTTGCCTCATTAGAAAAAACTTGCGAAGAAATTCTACAACAAAATGTTGATCGCAAATCTTTAATTATTGCTTTTGGTGGCGGCGTTGTTGGTGATTTAGCCGGCTTTATTGCCAGCATTTTATTGCGCGGCGTTGATTTTATTCAAGTTCCGACCACCCTGCTCGCTTGCGTCGATAGTTCTGTCGGCGGCAAAACGGCAATTAATAGTAAATCTGGCAAAAATCTAATTGGCAGTTTTTATCAGCCAAAATTAGTGATTTGTGATCTAAATTTTTTAGCAACTTTGCCACAAAGAGAATTTCGTGCTGGATACGCTGAAGCCTTGAAATACGGGCTTATAGATGATGCAGAATTTTTTGATTTTCTTGATCAAAACTTAGATAAAATTTTTGTAATTGATCAAAATGGATCACAAAAGAATTTCGTAGCCAACAAACAAAATTCACAAGAAATTTTGCAAAAAACCTTCACCGGTGACCAGAAAATACTGCAAAAAATTATCACTAAATCATGCGAAATTAAAGCAAGAATTGTCTCGCAAGATGAGAAAGAAAACGGCGTGCGGGCACTTCTAAATTTTGGCCATACTTTTGCTCATAGCTTTGAAAATGAACTAAATTATTCTAATGATTTATTGCATGGTGAGGCGGTTGGAATTGGAATGTTAATGGCGGCAAA
>SHWK01000068.1 GCA_009693885.1 Rickettsiales bacterium | reverse complement strand
ATGAATATCAAAAAACGGGCCTATATTTTATTCATCTTTAAATAAAAAGGCAAGGTATATCAATACCGCCATCTTGCAAAGACTATATCAATTAGTCATTTCCACCCCGGACCCCTTCTCGCCCCTGATTCGTGATGATTATCGACAATGGGGCTAGATACAGAAGTATTTGGAGATTTGCGACCATCATCAGATACCTCATCTTCGCTATTTTGATTCCTTACCGTTCTTTGTTCCCTTACTGCTCGCGCTATTTCCCCTGCCTTTTCTGCCTTAATTGCTGTGATTTTCTCGATTAAAATATCACCTAAAGTTTGCTTGTTATCTAACGCTGCTGTTTTGATAGTTTTAATTTCTTCGTCTATTGCCTTTTGTAATAACGATATGAGCTCTTGCTGTGATTTTCTGAGATCTTTAACTATATCATTATCTGCAACATTGGCTTGTGAGAAGAAATCTTTTAACAGATAATCGGCGACAATATCATCACATGCTTTGTATCCGCTTTGTGGATCTTTTGCAAAAACATCGCTTTCTACAACTTCACTTTTAATCTTTTCTACTAATAGCAAAATATCATCATCACTACATTTTTTTTCCTTCAAACATGATATGACTTCCTGAAAACAGATTTGTTGTAGAAGCGCTTTACTAACAAAATCATTTTTTTCGTTATAAGTCAAACTTCCTACTAAAGCACAACTAAATGCGGCTGAATTTAAAAAATGTTTGTTAATAATTTTGTTTTGCAAGACAACATTGCCTCTCTCAGCATCTGCACCATGTGTAACGTCACCAACCATCACAGTAGGCATAGCGCCAATTTTTAAAAAGATTTCTTTTTGAAAACAATCATAAATAGTCTTCAGCTTTGGATCCGTGAAACGCATTCCCATTACAATAGATTTAAACTTGGCCGCGAAATTTTTTATACAACCGTCATCGGCACGAATGGCATTATTATAAAAAATGTCTAGACCGCCTTTAGCGCCAAAAATAAATGCGAATTCTTTTTTATTTTCCGTTATCGTATTGATGATTTTTTGCTTATTTTCTCCCCTCATTAATGCCACACCAAGTTCTTCTCCGTTAACCTTCTCTTCTCCGTAAATCTTGTTAAAAAATTCTTCAACCAACCGTGATAATTGTTCGTATTGTGATAATGGTAATGCGCTTTGTAATAATGATATTATATCTCGATATATTTCTTGAATTCTGTTATGATCTGCTGGTTTAGCCCATTTTAAATCTTCAGAACTGATTTTTGGGTTTTGAGGCATTTCAGGAACCTGATCTGCCTTTTCAAGAAGATATTTTGCAAGAGATCCAATGGGCACTAATAATTCTTTTTGTGAAACCGACCCCTCCCCCAACCTCTTAATAAAATTATACCTCGTGTCTAACACATAAGATTTCATCCCTTCTTTTGAAGAAACGTAAGATTTTGAAGAAAAAGATTCTGCAACCATTTCATAAATTTTTAATTTGAAACTATCTTGAAGCACATCTATAATGACCTGTGGATTGTCATCAAGCATGCAATAACACAGCAGGTCGGATACCGAATAATCTTTTGGGTTAAAATCTGCACCAAAAATACCTTGTAGAATAACTAGCTGACCTGGTTTAATAATTTCTTCGCTTAATTTATATACTTTTAGCTCAGGAAAAGCTTCAGCATAATTTTTGCCAAATGCAGAATTAATTATTAGGTCTAAACGCTCTTTTTCTGATAATTGTACCGACCTAGTTAAGTATTGAAAAGCTTCTGCATCTTCAAGATCTTTTGCTATAGCCTTAAATAAATCTTTTGCAGGCTGAGCTTCTAAAGTTTTGCGATATTCTAACAAAAACTCTACTCTCATCACATCATTTGGAAATACTATTTTTAGCAACTCACTTGTAAAATTAGCATTATTTTCTTGAGGGAATTTTTCTGAATATAGGTTAGTAACGAATTTTATAAAACTTTTTCTGTTCTCTAAATCATCAAATATCTCAAAATAATTACGACATAATTCCTTTGCTTTTTCTACAAATTCAACTTTGTTTGAAAAACTTATATATTGACTAATGAGATCCCGCACTTGAGTCGAACTTTGGTAACGCGTTTTGGAATACAGTAATTGACTCAACTTTTTAAAATCACCATGCTGAAGATCAGGATTTTGTTTAACATATTCTAGTGCAAAATCAAACACTTGTGGTGAATTATAAGGAAATAATTCAAGCAACTTTATAAAATCAGCAATTTTGCTTGGATCTGTTTTTAGGGTTGGATGTGTTTCTAGATACGAGTTAACTAGAGTGTGTCTTTCTGGTGAATTAGCAGAAAATAATTCAAGCAACTTTATAAAATCATCAAGCTGAAGATCGGTATTTGTTATAACATATTCTTTTACTAAAGTAGACTTTTCTGGTGAATCATCAGAAAATAATTCAAGCAACTTTATAAAATCAGCAATTTTGCTTGGATCTATTTTTAGGGTTGGATGTGTTTCTAGATACGAGTTAACTAGAGCGGCTTTTTCTTGTAAATTATAAAAAGATAATTCAAGTAACTTTATAAAAGCATCAAGCTGAAGATTGGGATTTGCAACATATTCTTTTACCAAAGTAGACTTTTCTGGTGAATTATAAGGAAATAATTTAAGTAACTTTATAAAATCATCAATTTTGTTTGGATCTGTTTTTAGGGTTGGATGTGTTTCTAGATACGAGTTAACTAGAGTGTGTCTTTCTGGTGAATTATAAGGAAATAATTTAAGTAACTTTATAAAATCATCAATTTTGTTTGGATCTGTTTTTAGGGTTGGATGTGTTTCTAGATACGAGTTAACTAGAGTGTGTCTTTCTGGTGAATAAGATGCAAATAATCTAAGTAACTTTATAAAAGTATCAAGCTGAAGATTGGGATTTGCAACATATCCTTTTACCAAAGCAGACTTTTCTGGTGAATTATAAGGAAATAATTCAAGCAACTTTATAAAACCAGCAATTTTGTTTGGATCTGTTTTTAGGGTTGGATTTGCTTCTAGATACGAGTTAACTAGAGTGTGTCTTTCTGATGAATTATAAGAAAATAATTCAAACAACTTTATAAAATCATCAATTTTGTTTGGATCTGTTTTTAGGGTTGGATGTGTTTCTAGATACGAGTTAACTAGAGTGTGTATTTCTGGTGAATAAGATGCAAATAATCCAAGTAACTTTCTAAAAGCATCAAGCTGAAGATTGGTATTTGTTGTAACATATTCTTTTGCTAAGGTAGACTTTTCTGGTGAATTATAAGAAAATAATCCAAGCAACTTTATAAAATCATTAATTTTGTTTGGATCTGTTTTTAGGGCTGGATGTGTTTCTAGATATGAATTAACTAGAGTGTCTTTTTTTGGTGAATAATAAGAAAATAATCCAATCAACTTTATAAAATCATCAATTTTGTTTGGATCTGTTTTTAGGGTTGAATGTGTTTCTAGATACGAGCTAACTAGAGTGTCTTTTTCTGGTGAATTATAAGAAAGTAATCCAAGCCGCTTTATAAAATCAGCAGATTCATAAGCTTCTAAAATTTCTCTGAGTATTCTTTTTTCCTCAATAGAATCCCGATTATCATCAATATCTCTCATCATTCTTTGCAAATACTCTATTTTGCTTTGCGAATTATCTTGAGTAGGCTGCGCAACATCTATTGTAGATCTTCCAAAAATCCTTTGCCAAGCTGATCTTGATGCAATAATTATAGGCTGACCATGCCTAATCTTAACTTGCTTATTTTTATCTGTTAACAAAAGCACTACCTTAAAAATTTCTTCCGCGGTCATATCATTCTTACAAGACGAAAAATTAGGATCTGCATAGCTAATTTTTCTTCTTTCAAAACTCTGTTTCGACTCAAATATTTTTTTTACTGGAAAATTTTGTAAAAATAGTTCAAAACCCTTGCTTTGAAAGGGGGATTCTCTATTTCTCATAATTTTTTAAAAATTGTTCTATAAAAAACAGCGATTGCCCATAAATGAATCAGCATTTAATAGTCGCACTTAATTCATAAGTCAATTTCTTATAAATTTTAGCCTAGCAATTGCTAAAACGCATTAGAATAATGGTTGACTCTTTTAATAGGTCTTTATAAAATACTTCTATGATTCTTTTTATACCATTTTATGATTCTTACAACCAAAGGCCGCTACGCTGTGATGGCAATGATTGATCTGCTGGATGAAACCAATGCAGAGAACGATTGCAAGCCTGTTTCGCTTCTTTCAATTTCACAAAGACAAAGCATTTCACTTTCTTATTTAGAGCAGATTTTTGCTAATTTGCGTAAAGCAGAAATAGTTAGGTCTATCAAGGGCCCCGGTGGTGGATATGCTCTGCAAAAAGCGCCGCAAAAAATCACGATTTCTGAAATAATCGCCGCCACAGGAGAATCAATTCGCATGACAAATTGTGGCGATAAAAAAGAAGGCTGCGCAATGGCGCGAACCCATACGAAATCTCGTTGCAGAACCCATGATTTATGGCATGGACTTGAGAAAAACATCTATAATTATTTGAGTGCAATTTCATTGCATGATTTTTGTAAGAAAAAATGAAAATGATTAATTTTGATCAAAATGCCACAACCAAGTTAGCTCCTGAAGCCTTACAGCGCATGATTGAAACCTATGCTGATAGTGGCAATGCTTCTTCGGTGCATAGTTTAGGTCGCAAGGCTGCAATGTTGATAGAAGGGGCTCGCGAGGATTTGCGTGCGGCGTTAAAGGCGCAAAATTATGAGATTTTTTTTACTTCTGGTGGCACTGAAGCCAATAATATGGTGTTATTTTCTGATGATTTTGCACAAATTTTTCGTAGCACAATTGAACATGGCTCGGTTTATAATTTAAAGCCACGAGGCGCTGAAATCATTGATTTAGCAAGCGATATTAATGGCGTGATTGATTTGCAAGATTTGCGCGAAAAGCTGGCGAAAAATTCTAGCAAAAACTTTTTGGTTTCACTAATGTTGGCAAATAATGAAACAGGCGCGATCCAATTGGTTAAAGAGGCGGCACAAATTGTTCATCAAAATGGTGGATTAATTCACAGCGATTTAGTGCAAGCTTTTGGCAAAATTGCTATTGATTTAGAAGATTTAAATGTTGATTTTGCAACGGTTTCAGCCCACAAAATCAATGGTCCACAAGGGGCTGGTGCAGTTTTGGTGCGTAAAGGAATCGATATTCGTCCATTAATTTTTGGCGGCGGACAAGAAAAAGGCAAAAGGGCTGGAACCCCTAACACTGCTGCGATTACAGGCTTTGGTGCAGCAATAAAATTATTGCCGCAACGCTTGGCCAAGTTGCAAGAAATCGTACAGATCCGTGATTTCATTGAATCAGAGATCAAAAAAATCGCCAAAAATAATGTGCAAATTTTTTCACAAAATGTGGCGCGAGTTCCAAATACCAGCTTTATCGCTATTCGTGGCGGCGATGCGCAAACCCAATTGATTCATTTTGATTTGAATCAAATAATGGTTAGCAGCGGTACTGCGTGCTCTTCTGGTACAGTTGCGGGATCGAGAGTTTTAAACGCGATGGGAGTCGAAAAAGATTTTTTAGGCGCGATTAGAATTGGTCTAGGCATTGATAATACAATGTCTGAAGCAGAAAAATTTGTTGAGCTTTGGCAAGGTTTTTATTTGAGATCACAACAATAATTATTTATTACAATGATGAAATTACCAATTTACTTAGATTACCAAGCTACTACACCAACTGATCCCCGCGTTATTGATGCGATGATTGAAGTGATGAAAAATGATTA
>SHWK01000067.1 GCA_009693885.1 Rickettsiales bacterium | reverse complement strand
TGATTCTAGGATTGGCAGTACTGGGCTGTGGTAATCTATTTAATTGCTTCGGTGATTTTAACAATAATAGCATTAGTTAAAATTCGACCCTCATCACTGATCTTAATGTTTTTGTCACTTATCTCAATCAGGCCTTCATCCATAAGCCTTTGCAATTTTTGAAAATTAAATATTTCAGCGATATTTTTACTAAAAAATTGTTGAAATATTATATTATCAATTCCTTCTTTAAGCCTTAGACCCATTAAAATCAGCTCTTCCAGCGTCTCTGTTGTAGAAATTTCCTCTACTATTTGAGTCGCTGCACCTTGCGCTAAGGCCTTTTCTAGCCATAGTTTTGGCTCATGCAGCATCATAATCGCACTACGATTTTTTGCTCCATCAAAAAAAACCCGCGAATGCGCGCCAGCACCAATTCCCAAATAATCACCACCTTGCCAATAAACTAAATTATGCTTGCATTGATAGCCTTTTTTTGCGTAATTTGAAATTTCATAAAGCTCTAAACCATTGCTAGCGCTAATTTCATTGGTAAGATTATAAAAATTAGTTGCAAGATTTTCATCTGGCATTATGAATTTTTTTTGCTTAAATTCGCTAAAAAATTTAGTGCCTTTTTCTATGGTTAATTGATAAAGCGAAAGATGTTTGGTGTTAAATTGCAAGGCCTCTCGAAGCTCTAAAGACCATGATTCAAGGGTTTGTTGCGGCCTTGCATAGATCAAGTCAAAAGAAAAATTCTCAAAAATTTTTGCGGCATTTTTTATCACAGAAATTGCCTCTGCGGCCGAATGCTCTCTTCCTAAAAATTTTAGATCAGCATCATTTAAGGCCTGCACCCCAATGGATAAGCGGTTGATACCAGCCTTCTTAAAATCAGCAAATTTACTACTTTCAAATGAGGTTGGATTGGCTTCTAGTGTGATTTCGCAGCTTTCATCTAGTTGCCAACAATTAGAAATTGTAGTAAGAATTTTCTCCACCAATGACAATGGCATCAATGAAGGCGTGCCTCCGCCAAAAAATATAGTGTTAATTTTGCGGCCCTTCAAACGCGGTGCAAAAAATTCAATTTCATTTTGATAGGCCTGTAAAAATGCCGTATGATCAATATTGTCGCGCACATGCGAATTAAAGTCGCAGTAAGGGCATTTCGATTTGCAAAAGGGGTAGTGGATATAAAGCGAAAGGTCCAGAGATGTCATTTATACTTTCTTTTTATTGTTCAGACAAATAACCTGATATTGTAGATTTTAAAAAATCTCAAGATAACCCAAAAATCCTACCACAATGCTACAAATTATAATAGTTGTTTTTCGCGAAATTCTAGAAATATCATTAATTTTAGGCATCTTAACTGCCTCAACAAAAAATATTCAAGGTCGCGGCAAATGGATTGCGAGTGGTTTGGCTCTAGGTTTGATAGCCTCAACAATTTTAGCATTTTTTACCGATCAAATATCTAAAACTTTCGATGGGTTAGGGCAAGATATATTCAACGGCGTACTTCTTGCGGCCACTGCTATTATGATTTCTTGGACAATAATCTGGATGCAAAAACATGCAAAATCACTTTCTGGTGAGTTAAAGCAGCTCAGCAAATCCATTGTCAATGGCAAGGTTCCACTCTATAGCCTATTGTTTGTAGTATTATTTTCTACACTGCGCGAGGGGGCTGAAATTGTTCTTTTTAGCTATAGTTCTTATATCTATGGCGTTGCAATTGATAAAATTATTTCTGGTCTTTTTATTGGCTTGGCTCTAGGTCTTGCCCTTGGTATCACCCTTTATCTTGGTATGTTAAAAATTTTCGGCAAATATTTTTTCATTGTAACAACTTGGATTTTAATATTTATCGCTTCAGGAATCATGGCACAAGCATTTGGTTTTTGGATCAGGGCTGAGATCATGCCAGCACTGGGTGATCCAATATGGGATAGCTCAAATATTTTATTGGAAACCAGTATTTTAGGAAAATTTTTCCACATTTTCCTCGGATATATTGATCGTCCAGCTGGCTTACAAGTCATTGCATATTTTGTAAATCTTAGCTTAATAACCATTGCGCTGCGCTTAGTAAAAAAATAATTATAAATATGATTAAAAAGTGGAAAATTTTTGGTTATAAAATTGAATGGTATGATATAAAGACCAAGACAAAAAAAATCGTTCGTAGCCTTGTTTATAGTGCCTTAACGCAAAATCTAATATGCTGGTTTATTGTTGGATATATGTGGCTTGTCTACATTTCTAGCAAAAGAAAGTTTATCAATTGTGAAGCTTATCTAGAAGCTGCAAAACAGCAGCAGCCAGTGATCATTGCATCATGGCATAATCGCTTAATGATGATGCCTTTTATCGCAAGATTTGCCATTAAAAAAGCCAATAAAAATTATCGTTTTATAACTTTGGCCTCACAGCATGGAGATGGCCAATTTGTAGGGCGGGTGATGGAGGCTTTTGGTTTTTACAATATTTATGGCTCATCGCAAAATGGCCGCAAAAAAAGTCGTGGTATAAATCTACATTCTTTGCGAGAAATAGTGCGCGGATTAAGAGGTGGTAAAGCTTTTGGAATCACGCCAGATGGGCCGCGCGGCCCTAATCAAAAAATAAATAGCGAAATTATCGGAATGGCAAAAATTTCTGGCGCAGCAATAATGCCATCTTCATATTCATGCTCTAGATTCATACAATTCAATAGCTGGGATCAATTTAAATTGCCGTTACCTTTCTCAACAATATGTTTTTATTGTCGTGATTTTATTTTTGTTGATCGTGAAATAAGCAAGGAAGGAGAGGGTTTTCTCAAGATAAAATTAGAAAATGAGCTAAATCTGGCGCAAGAAAAATCATTTGAACTTTGTAGTTAAAATTTTTCTGACATCGCGCGCCAAATGAAGTGATCCACAAATTATCATTCTATAAGCATCATCACCAGCTATTTTATTTAAATCATAAATCGCATCCAACAAGTCATCGCAAGGCTTTATCGCTAATCCGATTTGCTTGGCAACTTCACAAATAATCTCAACATTTTCAGGATTCGGCTCACCATCAACTCGTACCGCAATTGTATAATCAACTACTCCAACAAAATTTTGTAGAAATTCTTTTTTGCATTTATTTTTTGTAAAACCACAAATAATAAAATTTCTTTTTACCAAATTTTTTGCTGAATCTTTAGATTTTTCTTCTGTGATAAAGCGCGCTAAGGCAAAGGCTCCAGACTGATTATGAGCTCCGTCAATAAAAATTTCACTATCAGGATTTTTGCTAAAATTATTGCTGATTTTTTCTAAACGACTTGGCCAAAAAACATTAGTTAATCCTTGTTCAATTTGCTGTTGATTAATTGAAAATGGCAAAGTTAAAGCTGTGGCAATTGCAATTGATCCATTGATATATTGGTGTTGTCCAACTAGTGCTGGAGAGGGCAAATTGCATAGCTCATGTTCAAAATATCGCAAATCAAAGTGACCAGTATCTTCGTCTAAAATAATCGAAAATTCTTGATCGTAGCGAATCATTGTTGCATTTTGATCCTGAGCAATTATCTCGATAATTTCTTGTGCTTGCTTTGGTTGTGGGCCAATAATAACAGGGGTTTGTGGCCTTATAATATGCGCTTTTTCAACTGCAATTTGTGCAATTGATTCACCTAAATATTCAGTATGATCAAAAGAAATTGGCGTGATAATTGTGGCTAATTTTTTTTCAATAATGTTGGTTGCATCAATTCTTGCGCCCATTCCTGATTCAATCAGTAGAACATCTGCGGGCACTTTAGAAAAAGCTAAAAATGCACCAATAGTAAATCCTTCAAAAAATGTTAAAGATGTCGTATCTGCGGCAATTCTAGCCTCCTCCATCACTTCAAACAAAAAATTATCCGAGATTTTTTCGCCAGCGAGTACAATTCTTTCATTGCAATCATGCAAATGAGGTGAGGTGTAAATATGAGTGATAAGGCCTCGCGCCTTAAGAATGGCCGCCAAAAATGCTATTACCGAACCTTTACCATTTGTGCCCGTAACATGAATTACGGGTGGCAATTTTTGCTGTGGATTATCTAATTTTTGCAAAACTTCGCCCATTCGCAAAAAAACTGTTTCATAGTTAATTTGGCGTTTACCAAAGCTGGATGGAATTGGCCAATGCGGAAGATAAGTCATTTATAAAAAATTAATTTTTTTAGTTTGAAATTTGTAAAATTAATCGCTAATTTAAATTTATAATACTATTATTCTGGCATCAATAAAATCAAGCTTTCAAAATATATCGATGATTAAAAAAAATATATCAAAAGTCATTTTTGCTTTGCTATTTACCTCAAACGCGGCTTTAGCGCAAAGTATTCCTAATGAATTATTCCAAAGCCCCAATACTCCAGTTGTTACAGTGGGTGGTTTTATTAATTTTGCAGCTGAACATGCTTCACAAAGCAAGGCCTATTCAAAAGATCGCCTTCCCGATACGCCTGTAGATGCAGATGGTCAAAATACTCACGCTACCTTAACCGACGCTACAGAATTTTACGGAACCCCGAATCGCTATTCGAGCAAAACTAACTTTGCTAATGATTCTGAAATTTACATCAAAGTTGGAGCAATTTCTGATTCGGGATTAAAATATGGTGCAATTGTTGAGCTTGAAGCAGATACCACACCCAACGGTCGCGGCAATGGTTTTAACGCTGATAAATCATTTATTTTCACTGAATCTCAAGCCGGAAAATTCGAGTTTGGTAACAACCTCGCAGCCAATCAAAAAATGAAAGTAGGGCCCTCAGTTTTTGCTCGTGCCGCTGGTGGTATTAACGGTAAATATCTCGAATATATCAACACGCCAATGTTGGCGCACTCAACGCAAGTTGAAAATGCAGGCGGTGTCGCGGTTTGTCAAGGTGGCGTAGGAACTGCTGTAGCCAATTGCGCCAATGTTAAAATGCCGCGCTTCATTTTAATCCCGCAATCTCCAGTTGGGCATGGTGGATATGCAAAAGGCTTTTATAACGGCACTTCAATCACTAATTCAGATGGTAATTACAACAATAATGCTAATCCAGCAGTTCATGGTAGCTTCAATAATAATAGCCTGATTACTGGAAATAACGTTGTAAATAACGGCCTAGGAATCAAAAACGGTTCTTTTGGACAAATGGAAGACGCCACAAAAATCAGCTATTACACACCAAGAATCAACGGTTGGCAACTTGGTGGCAGTTTTACCCCAGATACCGGAAACACAGGAACCTCAGCAGTTATTAATGGCAACAATGCTGGCAATATAAAAAATGTTGTGAGTTGGGCCTTAAATTATTCTAACAATATCGGCAATCTTGGTTTCGCTACTTCGGTGACGGGTGAAAATGGCCAATTCCAAAATTCAAAAGCCGCTACAACCGTTGATGGAGCAATAATCCGCGATCGCTTAAATTCTTATGATGCGGGAATCATGGTTACTTATTTCGGCTTCACCATCGGTGGATCTTACGGTTATTGGGGTACTTCACTACAACAAAATAAAGGAATCTATTCTTGCGATTATAACTCAGAACAAACTCTGGCCGCACAAAATTGCAGTGATCCAATCACAAAAGGCAAAAAATTCGCGGGCGCCAAATATTATACAACTGGTCTCGCTTATGAATTTGGCCCAATTGCTTTCAGTATCACAACAATCTCCAGTAATTTTCAAAAAAACAAATATCAGGCACAATCTTTTGGTATTGATTACAAAATGGCGCGCGGTCTTATGCCATATATTGAAGTGACAAAATTTAAATTTACTTCAAATCAGCCGCATGCTTCAGATATTGCATCAACTGCCACGAAACAAATTTTTGACAATAAAGGCTATGTTGGCCTAGTTGGTGTATTATTTGCCTTTTAATTTTTTCGAATTGAAGAATGAGTATTGCTGCTCTCGATTCATATCTGTT
>SHWK01000066.1 GCA_009693885.1 Rickettsiales bacterium | reverse complement strand
ACCATATTTAGCCGCCACTTCTTCAGCAGTGTATCCACCAGTTATTATACCCCTCTCATTTTTGAGCGACGAATCTATAGTCTCTGCAAAATGCGCCAAAACCCTCACTTGACCATATCTTGCCGCAACATGAAGGATAGTATCTCCTCCCTCCAAATGAATTAAATCTTCTGGATCCTTAATGATTCCGCATTTGATTGAATCTACAAGAAAATCAAGATTTCCTAGCCTAATTGCATTATATATTTCGGCTTGTGTTAATTTAGTTTTTGACATATTTTAAACCTAATGTATTGCTTGAGAACTCGATAAAGTAACAAAATCTTTAGTTCTTACATTAGGATCAGGCGGGCGCAAACGCTTTTCTGAAGGATCCATTTCAAAATATTTTATTTCTGACTCCTTGATTGCTTGCTCAACTTTACCAAGCGCTTCTGTTCTGTTCTTTTTATCGTCTAGCGTTGCATCGGGGTTATAAGGCGGAATATCACTGCAATCAATTTTTAAATCTGCTGCCAATTGCGACATATATTTTTCTGCAAGCACTCTTTTTGCTTCTCCGATTAACCCTTGAGCTGCAGGAGTAGGTCGTATAGCCGCAAACTTACTCAGCACTTCACCTACATCAATTTGATATGCGTCATTATTATCTTTTTGAACTTGTTTTTGCGCCTCACCAAAAAGCAAGAAATTATCATAAAATGCCGCACCATCTTTATGTGTTGCTAAAAAATCCATTAAATATTTGGGCGAAATATTATCTGCACTATCAAACACTTTATGAACATCGTCATATTCATCTACTTTTTTATAATCCTCTAGAGCCTTCAAAAAACTTGCTCCCATTATTTGTGAGATAACAGGCTTCATACCTACTTCTTCAGACTGCTGTGCAACAGCTTTGACGATAGAATTTTTAACATAAGATGCTTTTAAAATTTCATATTTTTTATCAACAAATTCTTTGGGATTGAATTTTCCTGCCTCCTTGGCCTCTTTTACCATATCATCAAACATTTTGGTCATGTTTTTTTCATGCTCTTTAAATGCTTTACCGTGCTTTCCTAGCTCTAACTCTCTTTCGGCATGAAATATTCCCGCCACACCAGCTAGAGCAAATGATGCCACTACGGAACCAGCTAATGGAACCACCATATTTCCTAGAACGCCCTGCACCACGTCACTTGAAATAGCGCTATCAAGAATACTAACCACATTACTGACAACCGGCATATCACAAAACAGCCATTGCGCCGCTACATCTAGATGAAGTAATTCACAAATATAACCGAAAGGCCCGGTATATTCAGCGGTAAGAAGCGATGCAAGCCCTTGTCCCAAGCCAGCAGAATTCATGAATACGCCACCAAAAACATTAAGAACGGGGCCCATAACACTAAGACCCATAAATGGTGTAACCATTAGAGCAATTTGCAACAAACGCCATTTAGCGATCGAATCAGTATCATTGGTTTCTGCTTTGGCAGATTCTAGAACTTGATCATTACAATCATTAATTTTTTTTGTGAATTCCGCTACTTTTTGAGTATTTGCCTCATCACTTCTTTTACCTATTTCTTTAGCTAGAGCCGTTAGCTCTTGAAATGAAGCAGCGTCTAATAAACCGTAATTTGAACCATCATTATCTGCCTCTGCTTTAGCCAAAATCTCTTGGCATCTTCTCATCAAATCAGCAGTTTTGCTTCTATCGTGGCTAATATTGCGAAACAAATCTGACATTAATAAATTGCGCTTCTGATAATGTTTGAGTAAATTTTTATTATAGTTTGGATCAGAATGCGCCCAGATACCCTTCCCTGCAAAATTAGAGACATTTTCCGCAGCGCCAAAAAATTTAGATACGATGTGAGCAGCGCCATCAAAAGCACCGTTAGCAGCATTTCTTATCGCAATAGATGAGGCTGACTTTTTCGGCAGAAGCTTGCCTGTTGCAATTAAAGAATTTAACTGATGCGCATTGTTGGCAAGATCTACTGAGGTTTGATGCTCTGCCTCATGAACTAATTCAATATAATTAGACCCAAACAACATCCCAGTAAGGTTTTCTTTGCTAACTGGAGCGGTATAAATAGAGGGACTGGTCCCCTTTTTTATAAGATCAATTTTGTTCTGAAATGAGCTAGCTGCCCTAACTTCTGAATCTCCATAAGGATCTCTGTCATATTTCCAGCGATCCTCACCGCGACCCATCCTAGAATCTACCTCTCCAAAAATACTCTTGTCAATTACACCGGGATTTAATTGCGATTTTTTAATTTCTGCCTTTTTTCGCAACACATTTGTGTGCTTTGCAATCAATTCTGCGCGATATTCTAGGGTTTCTGTGGCGACTTTTGCAAGTTCAGTCCTTCCCGCAGTCGGAAAGGATTCGTAGTTCCTTAGGATACCCTCAATAACTTTATTCTTCACTTCATGGCTTTTGGGATAGATTGTACCAGCTAATTCTTCTAATTTACTACGAAAGGCTTCTAATTTTTGCTTCTTTAAATCTTCACTATCCTCTGGAGGAGTCACGAGAGAAGCGTCAACACCACCCTTTGGAGAAAGAGGAGCATCAACTGCGGCGCGAGCTATATTTTCTATTTGCCAAAACAGCATTTGTAAACTTATTGAGGTTATTATTTAATTGTTAGACATATGCCCAGTATACCCGATATTGCGAATAGGTGCAAGTTTTTTGTTAAAAAAACAAACTCTTAATTGACAATGCTCTTTATTATTATTAACTTTTTTGTAGAAAAACTTCCATTAATCATAAAAAAGCAGTATGATAAAAAAATTATCTCTCGTTATATTCGTTTTATTGCTAGCTTCGTGCAAAACTGCATCAAAAAATTCAGTGGCACCTACAATATCGCCCGATGATCAAGTTATTATTGAAGATAAATCAATTGATCAGCCTTACCAATCAGTCGATAACGCACAACAAGCAAAGGCAATAAATGAAGGCACAGTTGATGTTATCAAAGAAGTTGAGGTACAAGATCGCATGTTTTTTGATTATAACTCATCAGATGTCAATGAAGCCTCAAAAGCAGTGCTTGCAACGCAAATTGCTTGGTTAAAAAGCAGCCTAGAAGTTAAAATTACAATTGAAGGCCATTGCGATGAACGCGGAACCCGCGAATATAACATTGCGCTTGGTGAAAAAAGGGCACTATCCGCAAAAAACTATTTGGTGAGTGGCGGTATTGATGCATCTAGAATACAAGTTATTTCTTATGGCAAAGAGCGTCCGGCTTATTTTGGAACCAACGAAGATATTCATGCAAAAAATCGTCGCGCAGTTGTGGTGCCTAACTAGTTTATAGTTTTGATCCACATTTTGGTCATTTTTTCTTGTAGAGAATTTTGTTCACATCTAGCGTGAAGATGCTTAAAATCTAGCTTGTCCATATCTTGATCTTGATTTGAGCAAGAATAAAAATATTCCCACTCTCCTGCGCTATTTTTTCTTTTTTGCAAACATTGTGAGCAAACTCCTTTTAACATACATTGCATTGGAGCGTTGAGGCTGGTGATTGCAATTGGCGCTTCTGCGATATTTTTTAGCACATTTTCATGACGCAAACGTGCAATTTCAGCCATCATTTTATCACTGCCAACTGTAAAAATACGATCAATTTTTTGTTGATTGGTGGCGGCGAAATATTTTTTTAGTGCGTCAATAGCGGTGCCTTGATATTGTTGATCTTGCGACCTTTTTAATTTTATATTTGGCTTTTCATCTTCAATTGCAAAAAGTGCAATATCGCTGGATTTTTCTATTTGATTTTGATGGATAATATCAGAATTTTTATGATAGCCGGCACAGAAAATAATTTTACAGCCATTCTTTTTATATTCTTGGGCAATTGCCATTAGAGGGGCGTTTCCACGGCCTCCGCCAATTAAAAGCACGGTTTGATTTTTTGCAATTTCGGTTGGTTTGCCACTTGGTCCCATGAAAATAACGGGTTCGTGTGGTTTTAAATTTTTAATTAAGCTTGCTGATCCGCCTGTTTCAACAATAATTCCACTGATGATTCCACTTACGGTATCAACGCCTATTGCGGTAATTGGAACTCCCTCCATTACCAATAATTGACCATCAACTTTTTTTGCTAAAGCATGATAATTTTGTAAGCGAAAAATTTGCCCTAATTGTGTTTGTTTTGCTAAAAGTGGAGCATGGATGGAAACCTCAATCACATGGTCGGAAAGGCGATCAATTCTATGAATTGTTGCTAAAAATTCTGCGTTAATTTTTTGTAAAAAATTAGGTTTAGTTTTTTGCAATAAACTTTTGAAAAATAATATTATTGGTTGCTCTGTTAAAGCTTTAGAGTCTGATATTATTGGTTGTTTTGCCACAGCTTCAGCACTTGATATTATTGGCTGCTCTGCTTTGGATTTAGCGACTGATCTATTTAATAAAATCTCACTAATCATTTTGTAGCCCTCTTTGGCGCTGGCCATTGCCTTTACAACATTTCCTTCAAAATTTGGATGCAAATCACCGAAGAAACTTACCGCTCTATTTTGTGCATCAATCTTTGTAAAGACGCTAAAATCAAGGGGTTTGGCCATGTGAGATATATCAATTTTTTGACCATTTTTATCTATCGCAGAAAAATATTTTCCTTCTAGTTTAAAATCTAATCCATCTTCTAAAACTGGCGATATATTAGGCGCGGTGCCGGCCGCTATCAATAAAGTTTTGCATGAAAAAACTTGATTGTCTTCGCATTTAATGCCACTAATATGACCAAATTGATCAAGCAAAGCCTCGGTAGGATTAGCATTAGAAATAAACCCTACTCCTTCTTTTAAAGCCGCTTCAAGCTCTTGATGGTTTAATCTGTAGGCTGGTGCATCTTGAATTTTTTTGCGATATAAGATTTTTACACCAGAAATTTTTTCTAACAAAGCGGCACGCCCGTATTTATTGATTTGTTCGTGATGAGAGAGAAATTCTTCGGCGATGATTTTTTCTTCTTCATTTAATTGAGACCAGATTTTTTCTTCACCAAAAAGTGTTTTTAGTTTCTGAAATTGGTGAGAGAATTTTTTAATTTGTGTAAAATAATATTCTTGCGCTTCACATGCAGTGTCAACAGCAGTAAGGCCTCCACCAATTACCACAATTGGCATTCTGATTTGCAAATTAGTAAATAAATCTTCTTTGAATGCACCATTTAATTGCAAAGACATTAAAAAATCAGAAGCAGATCTGATGCCTTTCGCATAATTATTTTTGATGTTTATGATGTTGGGACGACCAGCGCCGATGCATAGAGCGACATGGTCAAAGCCGTATTCATCAAAAGCAGTTTTATCGGTGATTGATGATCCAAAACGAATGCCTCCAAACATACAAAAATTATCGCGACGCTCTAATAATAAACGAATAACTTTAAGAAAATTTTTATCGAAACGCACAGTTATACCATATTCTGCAACACCGCCGAAGCCTTGAATTAGGCGGCTTGATAGCGGTTCATAAATTTCATCAAGAAATTTTATTGGTTTAAATTTTGTACGCTCACCTCGTTGATTTATTCCAGAAATTATTGGATCTAGTGGTTCAATTTTTAATCCATCAATCGCAACAACGGTGTGGCCATCATTTAATAAATAGTGCGCAAGCGTGTAGCCAGCTGGCCCAAGACCGGCGATAAGAATTTTTTTGCCAGAATTTTTTTGTGGAATTGGCTGCGTTAAATTTAACGGATTCCACCGAGTTAGCAGAGAGTAGATCTCAAAGCCATAAGGTAATTTTAAAACATCTTTTAAATTTTCACTTTCAATTTGCGGAATATTGACAGGATCTTGTTTTTGAAAGATACATGCCTTCATACAATCATTGCAAATACGGTGCCCTGTGCCCGCAAGCAGCGGATTATCTAGTGCGGCGATAGTTAGTGAGGCAATAGAAAATCCTTCGCTTTTTAGCAAATTCATTTCGGA
>SHWK01000065.1 GCA_009693885.1 Rickettsiales bacterium | reverse complement strand
AAATTTCCTTCACGATTTTTGCCGAAAATAAAATCATAACCAATCACTAGATATTTTACATTAAGTGCATCAACCAAGATCATCTTGATAAAATCTCTGGCGCTGAGTTCGGCAAAATCGTGGTTAAAAGGTATTATAATGGTGCGATCAATTTTTTTATCGCGAAAGATTTTTAATTTTTGTGCTAATGATGTAAGCCTGAAATCCCTTGCTAGATCTGGTTTAAAGAGCAATATTGGATGTGGCTCAAAGGTTAAAATTGTTGCCAACATATTTTTTTCGCGCGCGATTTCTGTAACTTTATTTATTATTTGAGCATGGCCAAGATGGACGCCATCAAAATTGCCGATTGTCAAAACAGACTCTTGCCTCTTGTTGCTAGCTTGGTTTAGAATATGGTTTAGGCGACGAATTAACTGCATTTATTTTATATTATTCGTGAAAAAAATCTTGCCAGTTTTACTGGTTTTAACATTTTTAAATCCTAATCTTACAAGGGCTGACGATGGTTTCAAGCATGGTATTTCAGTTTTCGGTAATTTAAAATACCCAGCAAATTTTCAGCATTTTGATTATGTCAACCCTGTGGCACCTAAGGGCGGCGAGGTTAAGCTTGGTGTTGAAGGGTCTTTTAATAGTCTTAATCCCTTTATTTTAAAGGGTTTGGCCGCGTCGGGCATAGATTCAATCTATGATTCTCTCACTGAAGGATCTGACGATGAAATCTCTTCGCGCTACGGGCTGTTAGCTGAATCGATGCAATTATCTAGTGATAAATTTACACTTTCGTTTAAATTGCGCAAAAATGCGCGCTGGCATGATGATAAAAAGATTTCTGCTGATGATGTTATTTTTACTTTTCATAAATTAATTGATGAGGGGCATCCGACCTATAAAATGGCCTATTCTCAGGTTAAAGATGTTGTAAAAATTAATGATTATGAGGTGAAATTTATTTTTAAAACTAATAAAAATCGCGACCTTCCTTTGCTGGTTGCTTCGATGAAAATTCTGCCAAAACATTATTATCAAAATCATCAATTTAATCAAACAACGCTAGATTTTCCACTTGGCTCTGGGCCCTACCAAATAAAAGAAGTAGAGCAGGGCAAAAAAATTATTTATGAGCGTGTACAAAATTATTGGGCCGCTGATTTGCCGGTGAATAAAGGGCGTTATAATTTTAACAAAATTTTTTACGATTATTATCGCGATAGCAATGTTTTGATTGAGGCTTTTAAAGCAGAAAAATTTGATTTGCGTCAAGAAAATATCTCACGCAATTGGTTTAATTCTTATAATATTGAAAAAGTAAAGAATGGCGAAATTATCAAAAAAGAAATCGTCAATGGTTTGCCAGCTGGGGTTCAAACTTTTGTTTTAAATCTGCGCAAAGAAAAATTTCAAGATATAAATTTACGCAAAGCACTCACTTATGCTTTTGACTTTGAATGGCTGCACAACCATATATTCTATGGTTCCTACAAGCGTACAGAAAGTTATTTTGCTAACTCAAAATTTTCTTATAATTATAATAATTCACATCCTTTTACATTGCCAAAATCAGATGAGGAAGGTTTTGGCAGAGATAATTTAATTATTGCCAAAAAGATTTTGAGTGATGCTGGATATAAAATTGTGCAAGGAAAATTAATTGATCCAAAGTCACAAAAGCCCGTCACCATTGAGTTTATCATTGATTCAAAAACTTTTGAAATGGTAATTGCGCCTTTTGTAAAAAATTTACGCAAGTTAGGAATTTCAGCAAGAACGCGTTTTGCTGAAGAAAATCAATATGCGGCGCGGGTTCGTAATTTTGATTTTGATATTATTGTAGCAGTTTTTGGGCAATCGCTAATTCCAGGAAATGAGTTGATGCGTTATTGGCATTCATCACAAAAAAATATCATTGGATCGCAGAATATTGCTGGTTTGGATGATAAGGAAGTTGACGCTTTGGTAGAAAAAATTTCGCAGGCGCAGAGTGAAAATCAGTTAATTATGCTATGTCGCGCCCTAGACAAGAGAATGTTGGAAAATTATTATACGATTCCGCAATGGCACAACAACACCTACAGAATCCTCTATCGCGACATTTTTATTATGCCAAAAGTGCAGCCAAAATATTCGTTGGCGGTTGATAGTTGGTGGTTAAAAAAATAGTTTAACATTAAGCTTAATCCTTTATAATAAGGCTATTCAGAGCAATTTTAATAATTAATTTATGTTTATTCAAACCGAAGAAACGCCAAATCCTGCCAGTTTAAAATTTATTCCTGATGGAATTATGGTGATGGAAAATGATACGGCAAATTTTAAAAGCAAAGAACAGGCAGTCAAATCGCCACTCGCTGAAGAATTATTTAAAATTGATGGCGTCAGTTCAATATTTTTTGGCAGTGATTTTATCACGGTAACAAAAAGTGATGAAGTTGAGTGGAAAAAAATCAAAACAGAAATTCTTGCAACGATAATGGATTTTTTTGTTGCAGGAAAAACAGTGATGCGTGATGCTTCTGCCACTACAGCATCAACGGTTGATGAAAATGATAGCGAAATTGTAAAACAAATAAAAGAGCTAATAGAAATCAAGGTTCGTCCAGCTGTAGCAATGGATGGTGGCGATATTATTTTTCGTGGATTTGAAAATGGCGTTGTGATGTTAGAGCTGAAGGGCTCTTGTTCTGGCTGCCCAAGCTCTACTATTACGCTAAAAAATGGTATTGAAAATATGTTAAAACACTACATCCCAGAGGTTGTTAGTGTTGAGCAAATTTCTGATTACGATTAAAATTATATTATGAAAGACCCATTAATAATTGCTGGCCAAACCTTCCAATCCCGCTTGTTAGTAGGCACAGGGAAGTATAAAGATTTTACTGAAACTCACGAAGCTATTGCCGCTTCTGGTGCAGAAATTGTCACTGTTGCAGTGCGTCGTGTCAATATCGAGAAGAAGGGCGAACCGATGTTGCAAGATTTTCTTGATCCAAAAAAATATACTTATTTGCCAAATACCGCTGGATGTTTTACTGCCGATGACGCCGTGCGCACACTGCGTTTAGCCCGTATGGCAGGTGGTTGGAATTTAGTAAAATTAGAAGTTTTGGCGGATGAAAAAACTCTCTATCCAAAAGTTATTGAAACGATCAAGGCCGCAGAATTATTGATTAAAGATGGTTTTCAAGTTATGGTTTATACTTCTGATGATCCGATTGTTGCGCGTGAATTAGAAGATATCGGTTGCTGCGCGATCATGCCATTAGCGGCTCCAATCGGTTCTGGTTTGGGGATTCAAAATCGTCTCAACATTGAATTTATTATTGAGCAATCAAAAGTTCCGGTGTTAGTTGATGCAGGAGTCGGCACTGCGTCTGATGCGGCGATTGCGATGGAGCTTGGTTGCGATGGTGTTTTGATGAATACTGCAATTGCTAAAGCGCGCAATCCAGTGCTAATGGCGCATGCGATGAAGCTTGCGATTGAAGCTGGTCGTGCCGCGTTTTTAGCGGGTAGAATGGAGAAAAAAAAATATGCCTCACCTTCTTCGCCAATAATTGGAAAAATTTAATTCACGATTATTTCGCAAAAAATTAAAAATAATTTTATGAATCACAAATTCAATAATTCAATCATCCGCGCTTATGATATTCGCGGTGTTTATGGCAAAACTTTGCATGATGCCGATGCGTTTTTTGTTGGAAAATCTTTCGCAAGTTTTTTGCATAAAAATGGTGGCAAAAAAATTTCAGTAGCAAGTGATGGCCGCATAAGTTCACCAGCATTGAAGGCGCAGCTTATCAAAGCCTTGATTCAATCTGGCTTAGAAGTTGTCGATGTTGGAATTGGGCCAACTCCAATGTTATATTTTTCGGTTTATCATCTTGAATGTGATGCGGGTATTATGGTCACCGGTTCGCACAACCCTAAGGATCATAACGGTTTTAAAATGTTGTTAAAAGATCGTCCATTTTTTGGTGATGATATTTTAAATTTAGCAAAACTAGCCGCAGATGGCGATTTTGTTGAAGGCAAAGGTGGTCTAGCAAATTTTGATATTGAAGATATTTATGTAAATCGTGTTCTTGCTGATTGCGTTTTAGCAAAGAAACATGTTGCAAAAAAACCGGCGCGAGAATTAAAAATTGTATGGGATGCAGGCAATGGTTCTGCTGGCGATGCGATGAAAAAAGTTTCGCAACAAATTAAAGGTGAGCATTTTTTATTATTCGCAGATATTGATGGTACATTTCCTAATCATCATCCCGATCCTACAGTACCAAAGAATCTCGAAGATTTAAAGCGCGAGATTTTAGCAAAAAAATGCGATATCGGAATCGCTTTTGATGGCGATGGTGATCGCATTGGCGTGATGGATGATGAGGGAGAAATTTTATGGGGCGATCAATTAATGATATTTTTTGCGCGTGAAGTTTTGGCAAGAATGCCCGATTCAGTAATCATTGCCGATGTAAAAGCGAGTCAAGTTTTGTTTGACGAAATCAAAAAAGCTGGTGGCAAACCAATGATGTGGAAAACTGGTCATTCTTTGGTTAAGGCGCAGATGAAGGCTACAAAATCACCGCTTGCTGGCGAAATGTCGGGTCACATATTTTTTGCCGATAAGTATTTTGCTCATCAAAATCATGGCTATGATGATGCACTTTATGCCGCAATCAGAATCATAAATATCGTTGCGCAATCGTCACACAAGCTTTCTGATTTGCGCAAAGCCTTGCCACAAACTTTTTCTACGCCAGAAATTCGCGTTGAATCTGAGGATGAAAAAAAGTTTGCAATTGTTGATCAACTAAAAAATGAATTAAAAAATTCTGGCTTAAATATTAATGATGTTGATGGTGTTCGAATCACAACTGATAAGGGTTGGTGGTTGATTCGCGCTTCAAATACTCAACCAGTTTTGGTGGCAAGATGTGAGGCTAGTTCAGCAAAAGATCTAGAAGAATTAAAAAGTAATCTGCGCGATCATTTAAAAAATTTGGGAGTAAAAATTCCGCATGAACTTGAATAAGTTGTTATAAATCAACGACCAACATTATTTTGTTGATCGCTATTTTATTTTTATATGAAAATAATCGGTTTAACAGGCGGTATTGCTTCAGGAAAAAACTTCGTAGCGGATATTTTTGCTAAAAATGGCGCAGCTATTTTTGACGCAGATTTTGAGGTGCATCAAATTTATAATAATAATAAAAATTTTATTTCTAAGATAAAAAAACTCTTCCCACAAAGTGTAGTTGATGAAAAAATTGATCGTAAAATTCTAGGAAAAATTGTTTTTTCTGATGCTAAAAAATTAAAAATTCTTGAAAAAAATATTCATCCAATTATACGCAAGAAATACGATCAGTTTCTGCTAAAATCACGCCAAGAAAAAAGAAAAATCGTGGTTCTTAATATCCCGCTACTCCTAGAAAAACAAGGCTATAAGTGTGATAAGATAATATCGTTATTAATCCCGCCATCTTTACAAAAAAGAAGGTTTCTTAGTCGTAATAAAAACGAATCTCAGCAAGATTTAGAAAAAAAATTTACAAAGATTGCTCGGTTTCAGATGAATAATGAAGAGCGCAAAAAAAGATCTGATTTTGTAATTCATGCAAAATTTTCTAAGGCTCATACTAAAATGCAGGCAGAAAAAATCTTACAAAGAATAGCATGAAAAAAGGAATTATTTTTGCAGCGCTTGCTAGTTCTTTATGGGGATTATTGCCGCTTTATTTGCTTGGGTTATTGCAATATATTGCTCCTACGGGACAAATGTTGCTTGGGGTATTTTTGTGGAATGAGCCCTTTGAAACTGCTAAAATAATTGGATTTACAATTATTTGGTCAGCCCTTGTAATATACTGAATCAACTTCAAGAAGTCGATTCAGTATATTTTAAATTTTTTTTCGCCACACGAGTGGCGCCCCACTTGCGGGGATCCCGAATATCGAAACCTGATTGAAAAAGATCGGTGGTTTGAATCAGGTTTGGTATATACT
>SHWK01000064.1 GCA_009693885.1 Rickettsiales bacterium | reverse complement strand
ATCATCAATTTTTTTGATAAATTCATCGGTAATTTTTTGTACAATATCATTAAAAGAATGCGCCTGATCTTTGCCAAGATCTTTCTCATATTTTTTAAATTCATCCAAAGCATCGCGGCGATTATTTCGAATAACAACTTTTTTATCTTCACCATATTTTTTAGCTAATTTTACCATTTCCTTGCGTCTTTCTTCGCTAAGTTTAGGAAAAATAATACGAATCAACTGGCCATCAATCATTGGATTAAAACCAAGGTTAGCGTTGATAATAGCCTTTTCAACAGCCTTCACATTTGACTTATCCCAAACTTGGATTGTTAAAGTTGACGCATCAGAAACAGAAACTGTTGCTAATTGTGCAAGCTGCATAAAATCACCATAAACCTCAGCCCTAACTGTATCTACAGCGTTAGGATTGGCGCGCCCAGTTGAGATACTATCAAGATCGCGCTTAAGCGAGGACATTGTATCTTCCATTTTTTTGCGAGCTTTATTTGCTAGTTCGTTTATCATAATTTTGTTAGTTAAAATATTTTGTTAATACTAAAATTATCTAAGTGCCATAAAAATAAGGCATAACGTTAATTAACCTCTACTACAACTGCACCACCTTGTCCACCACCGATGCACAAAGTTGCAAGACCACGATTTTTACCACGGCGTTTTAATTCGCGCAACAAATGAATAATAATACGAGCGCCCGTCATTCCAACTGGATGGCCAAGAGCAACACCACCGCCATTAACATTGATAATTTCATGATCAATTTTTCCTAGCGCCTTATCGCGACCTAAATATTTTTGTGCAAATTCATCAGAAGCAAAAGCTCTCTCACATCCAATTGCTTGAGCCGCAAAAGCTTCGTTAAGTTCAACTAATTCTATATCTTGCATTGATAATCCAGTTTTGTCAAAAACTTTTGCCGTTGCAAAAACTGGTCCCAAGCCCATGCGAGAAGGATCTAGGCCCGCATAAGCAAAATCACGAATATAGCCGAGTGGTTTTAATCCCAACTCTTTAGCTTTTGATTCGCGCATTAAAACTGCAAAAGCCGCACCATCAGTGACTTGCGAAGAGTTTCCTACTGTGACAGTTCCTGTGATTTTTTCAAAATAAGGTGATAATTTTGCTAAAGCTGCAATATTCTGGCCCTTACGCACACCCTCATCCTCCTCAATCATCTGACTGTTTTTTTCATCATTATTAAACACCGGAATTATTTCTTCCTTGAAAATTCCACTAGCCATGGCGCGTTCTGCCAATTGGTGGCTACGCAGTGAGAATTCATCTTGCTCTTGACGTGTAATTTTAAAATCTTTGGCAATATTTTCTGCAGTGCAGCCCATAATTAAACCAGATACAGGATCTGTTAAGCCTTGCTGTAAGCCAATTACGGGCTTTAAAAAATAAAGACGAAAAGTTGAAAAAACTTTTAATTTTTGTGAAAAAGTTTTTGCTTTAAATAATTGTCCAAAGAATTCTGTCATTTTTTTGCCAAAAAAAAGCGGGATATTGCTCATTGATTCAACACCACCAGCCAAAATAATTTGCGCCTCATTATTAAGAATTTTTGAACAAGCAACAGTCATCGCCTCCATACCAGAAGCACAATTGCGGTGCACCGTAAAAGCGGGAATTTTTTCTGACAGACCAGCTTTTAAAGCAATAACGCGAGCAATATTTGTGGCTTCTGCAGGTTGTGCCACATTGCCAATTATCACTTCATCAATTGTTTCGGCATCAATGCCAGAGCGGATTACCACCTCTTTTACAATTCGCGCGCCAAGATCGTGAGCGGTGAGATTTTTCATCACACCGCCAGCTTTGCCCATGGGAGACCTAAAGCCAGCAATTACTGCGATTCTTTCTTTCATTTTATTAGGTTTAGTTTTAAAAAAACATCATTATAAATATCGCCAATATAATTACATCAGCACAACTAAAAATCAAAATAATAAATGATTGATAAAAAAATTTCCGATCTCGCTGCATTTGCCAATCACCTTGCCGATTTAAGCGAACCAATTGCGCGCAAATATTTTCGTACCCCAAATGGTGAAATTATTAAAGATGATCAAAGCCCTGTAACCCTTGCCGATCGTGAGATTGAAGAAATTATTCGCGCTGAAATTGCAAAAAAATTTCCTGATCACGGAATAATTGGCGAAGAATATGGTATAAGCAATCCTGATTCCGACTATCAATGGATTCTCGATCCAATCGACGGCACCGCATCTTTTATCATCGGCAGACCAACCTTTGGAACCCTTATCGCTCTAGCCTATAAAGGCATTCCACAAATCGGAATCATCAATCAACCAATTACTAATGAACGCTGGTTTGGTGTAATTGGCGATGGCGCATGGCTCAATGGCAAGCCAATAAAATCACGCGATTGCGGTGAAATCAGCAATGCGATAATCTCAACAACTTCGCAGTTTTTTTTCGATGAAAGTGATTTGCAAAAATTTCAAAAACTTGCGCTTCAGGCAAAATATCAACGCTTTGGTGGTGTAGTTTATGGTGGCGATTGCTATGCTTACGCCTTACTGGCATCTGGCTTCTTAGATATTATCATCGAGCCATCTTTAAAGGTTTATGATTATGCCGCACTAATTCCAATTATAAAAATGGCTGGTGGATTTGTTGGTGATTGGGAAGGAAATGAAATTAAATTAGAATCTGATGGCAGACTTATTGCTTGTGGTAGCGAGGCTTTGTATCGCAAAGTTATTGCGCTGATTAAATAATTTTACTTAATAAGAAAGCGGATTAATCGAGCCGATAATTGCAATTAATTAACCGCCTTCAATTTTAATTAGCCAATTTCAGTCGGCGAATTCTCTCTTGTCTCATTTTTTCAAAATCATCACCAGCGTGATAAGAAGAGCGCGTCAACGGGCTTGAAGCCACCATCAAAAATCCTTTACTGTAAGCCATTTTTTTCAAAAACTCAAACTCTTCAGGAGTGGCATAGCGATCAACAGGCGCATGCCTTAGCGTTGGTCTTAAATATTGTCCAATTGTTAAAAAATCAACATCAGCCATGCGCAAATCATCCATCACTTGCAGCACTTCATCCTTAGTCTCACCTAGCCCCAACATCAATCCCGATTTTGTAAAAATCGTTGGATCAATCTCTTTCACTTTTTTCAATAAATAAAGCGAATGAAAATAGCGAGCCCCTGGGCGAATAGTAGTATAAAGGCCGGGAACCGTTTCAATATTGTGATTAAACACATCAGGTTTTGCCGCAACAACTTTTTCCATCGCACCATCTTTGCGCAAAAAATCAGGAGTTAAAATTTCAATTGTAGTTTGTGGAGCTGCAACGCGAATCTTCTCGATGCAAGCCACAAACTGCGCAGCGCCACCATCAGGCAAATCATCGCGATCAACCGAAGTGATAACGATATGCTTCAAACCCGTAGCCTTAGCCACTTCAGCAACATTATCAGGCTCATGCGGGTTGACCGCATCAGGCTTGCCAGTTTCAATATTGCAAAATGAACAAGCTCTCGTGCAAACAGAACCGAGAATCATCACTGTCGCATGCTTCTGCGCCCAGCATTCACCAATGTTAGGGCAAGCAGCTTCTTCGCAAACAGTGTGCAGTTTTCGTTCATTTAAAATTGCCTTAGTTTCGTAATATCCTTTTGAATTAGGAGCCTTAACCCTTATCCAGTCTGGCTTGCGCAACATTTGTTCTTTTGGCGCCGATTGCGCAAAACCGCGCAAGTCTTTATTATCAAGCCTTGCGATTTGCCCCGTGTCTCTTTTTTCTTCTCTAGTTTCCACTATTTTGTATCTCCTGTAACCACATATTTAGCGATCTCAGCAATATTTGTTGAGTGATCGGCTAATCTTTCAAAACTTTTGGCGATAAACAAAATATTAATCACGTTTTTTACTTGCTCGCGATCAAAACTATCTTGCTCTAAAATCACAAATAAATCGCTATAAATTTTATCGATTTCATCATCTCTTTTTAACACATCGTCAGCCTCTTCAACATTCTGGCTGTTGAACGATTCAACTGCATCATGCACCATAATCTTAGAAAGTTCTAACATTGAAATTAGAGCCTTTTGCACATTAGCATCAAATTTATCTGATTTGATACGCAAGATTTTTTTAATGATACTCTTAGCTTGATCACCAATGCGCTCTAGGTTTGAAGCCACTTTTAAAGATGATACAATATAGCGTAAATCAACCGCCATTGGTTGACGCATCGCTAAAATTGCGGTGATTTTTTTCTCCACCAAAAAGTCTAAAGCGTTGATTTTGTAATCGTGAGAGGTGATTTGCTCAACTAAATCTTCTGACGGATTTGCAATTGCCTTAGCGACAAAATCAAGCGACTGCGCCGCTAAATCACCCATCTCATCAAGCGTAGATGATAGTGCTTGCAGGTCTTTATCATAAGATTTTACTGTATGCTCTTTTAAGCTCATGGGTAAGAAATTAAATTTAAATTTTAAATACTCATTATATACTAATACAAAATTTATAATTTAAAATTCAAAATATGAGAATCTTGGTAATTGGCTCTGGTGGCAGAGAACATGCGGTTTGCGAGAAGTTCTATCAATCTGAAAAAGTTGCCAAAATTTTTGCCATGCCAGGAAACGCAGGAATCAGCTCCATTGCTGAATGCATTGCCAATATAAATATCTCAGATAATCAAGCTATAATTGGTTTTTGCCAAGCACAAGCTATAGATTTAGTCTTTGTTGGCCCAGAACAGCCTCTTGTTGATGGGCTGGTTGATGATTTAGAAAAAGCTGGCCTACGCGCCTTTGGCCCTTCAAAATATTGCGCCCAGCTTGAAGGCTCTAAAGCCTTCATGAAAAAAATCGCCGCTGATAATAATGTTCCAACCGCCGCTTATCAAGTTTTTACCAATTCTAGTCAAGCAATTGAATTTGCTAAAAAATTAGGTTTTCCTTGTGTTATAAAGGCTGATGGATTGGCTGCTGGCAAGGGCGTAGTGATTGCGCAAGATTTAGTGGAAACAGAAAAAACTCTCACAGAATTCTTTGCTGGAAAGTTTGGTGAAGCTTCTAAAAAAATTATCATCGAAGCATTTCTCGAAGGTGTTGAAGTCAGTCATTTCGCACTTTGCGATGGCTCAACAAATTTTATCTCACTAGGATTTGCCTGCGATCACAAAAAAGTCGGCGAAAATGAAACTGGCCCCAACACAGGCGGAATGGGCACTTTCAGCCCCTCACCTTTTGTTACAGCAGAAATAGAAAAAATAATTTTAGAAAAAATTGTAACACCAACACTCGATGCGATGAGCAAACTCGGCCATCCATTCAAAGGAATTTTATTCGGCGGAATAATTCTAACCAAAAATGGCCCCAAACTTTTAGAATTCAACACAAGGTTCGGTGATCCAGAAACACAGGTTATTCTACCGCGCATCAAAACTGATTTTGTCGATTTAATTAACGCAGCAGTTGATGGAAATCTCTCGCAAATCAAAATAGAATTTGATGAAGCAAAAAAACTAGTATGTGTCGTGATGTGCGCTAATGGCTATCCTGAGACCTATCAAAAAGGCACAGAAATAAATCTAGATGCAACAAAAAATCTACGCGATGTAAAAATTCTGCACGCTGGCACAGCAATAAAAAATAATAAATTAGTTGCTAATGGCGGAAGAGTTTTAAACATCGTCGCAAGCGCACAATCCTTTAAAGATGCGCGTAACAAGGCCTATGAAGCTGTTGATTTAATCGATTGGAAAGATGGATTTGTGCGCCGAGATATTGCGCAAAAAGTAGAGTAATTTTATTTTCTAAAAACACAGATAATCTTAAAAAACTGCACAAATTTTTGTATTACCGATATACTCTTTAACACCTCTTACTAAAACTCAATTCTAGTAACAGAATTATCGTTAGCAGCCATTTGAGCCCCCTTTGAATAGCTCGCCAAATAATATTTCTCCATAGTATCATTATTTTTAATTTGGCTTGCCAAAGTATAGCCATTATCTTTCAAATAACGCGA
>SHWK01000063.1 GCA_009693885.1 Rickettsiales bacterium | reverse complement strand
AAGCAATATTTTTACAATATTTTTTACCACATCATTATTTTTATGAACAGCTGCAAAGGCTTTATCTGCTTGGTTTCTTGGTATATCACTATTTTGCAAAAACTCCGTCACCACTTTTTCTAACTCATCAATATTTTTTACACTTACACAGGCTTGCTTTGCAATTAATTCATCAAAAGCTTCTTTATTATTTTCAACTTTATCTCCAGTAATAATCGCACATTTTAACTGCGCCGGCTCAAATGGATTATGACCCCCAACCTCTACCAAAGAACCTCCCAAAAAGACAAAATCACTAAGCGCATAAAACAAACCAAGCTCACCTAAAGTATCCGCCAAATAAACTTCTGTTTGATCAGAAATATTTTCTTTAAGACTGCGCTGCGCAAAATTCAGATCAGTTGCCAGGCCTTTTATATCCTCAGCGCGATGCGGGTGTCTAGGAACGATAATCGTAAGAATATCTTCAAATTTTTGCTGCAATTTATGATGTAGATCAAGAATTATTTTTTCTTCACCATCATGGGTGCTGGCCGCAAGCAAAAATTTTCTACCATTAATTTGCTCCTTAAGATTGTTTAATTCTTTTTCATTAAATTTTAAATTAACCGCCTGCGCCTTTAAATTGCCATAATAAAAAACTTCTTTACTGGTTAATTTTTGTAATCGATCTTTTTCCTCTTCGCTTTGCGCAAAGATTAACGAGAATGAATCAAAAATATTTACACCAATTTTTTTAGCAAAATTCCAGCGCGAAAAAGATTTTTTTGAAATTCTTGCATTCATCAGAACCATTTGTATGCCTAGCTTTTTAGCCTCATAAATAAAATTTGGCCAAATTTCTGATTCAACAAAAATTACTTTTTTAGGCTGCCAATATTTAAAGAATTTTTTTACAGTAAGATAACAATCAAGTGGAAGAAATTGGTGAATTACTCTACCATTATAATCTTTAATTTTTTTCGCCAAAATTGCTGCAGAAGTTCTGCTTGTTGTAGTAAAAAGAATATTTATTTGCGGCAAAGATTTTAACAATTCATCAACTAAAATTAATGATGAATTAGTCTCGCCAACGCTAACCGCATGGATCCACAGCAAATCACTATTAGGCCTTTTGCATGAAGCAAATCCAAATCTTTCTAACAAGCGCGTCTTATCTTCTTTGCCTTTAATGGCGCGATAACAAATATAAATTACCAAAAGTGGTAAAAATAATATCGACAGAATTCTATATAATATCATCAATTTTTGCCTCCAGCATTTCTAATAAATATTTTTTTAAGACGTGGAATTTTATTAACCACAGCAAGCCCAAGATCACGCGCCAAGCCGATCGAGAGACTCTTGGTTTCAAATAAAGAATTTAAAACATCGGTAGCAACAACCATTTTTATTGCTTCACGCCGCGCTTTTTTATTATAAACCTCAATCAAACTATCACTAGAAATATCCAAGCCAGAAAATAAATATTCTTTGACTAAATCTTGCAAAATTTTAATGCCTCCAAGCCCTAAATTTAAACCCTGCCCCGCTATTGGATGGACACCACAAGAGGCATCTCCTACTAGCAACATTTTTTCATGATAAAATTTTTGTGCCTCAATCATAATTAATGGATAAGAAAATTTTTCTGAAATCACTTCAGCCTCACCTAAGCAATTCTCCATTTTTTTATGCAATTGTTGCACAAAATTTTCTTTGTCTAATTCTAAAATAGCCTCTGCAACCTTATCTGGCGCTATCCAAACAATTGATGAGTGATGTTGATTTTTTAGCGGCAAAATTGCCAGTGGTCCACCAGGAAGAAATTTTTCATAAGCAATATTTTCGTGTGATCTTTGATGCTTAATATTAAAAACAATTGCTTTTTGCTGATAATTTTTTTCTGTTGTATGAATATTAAAAAGCTTGCGCAGTGGTGAGAATCGGCCATCGCAAGCTAACAGCAATTTACTTTCTAATATAATTTTATTATCTAATTCAACGGTTACTTTGTTGTGTAAAAATTGAATATCTTGATAAGAATTAGGGCAAAATAGTGTAATATTTTTTTGCAAAACTAATTTATTTCTGAGCGCATTGTGAATAATAAAACTTTCAATCAATGCACCAAAGTTTTTTTCATCAGCTTGCTTACTTAGAAAATCAAGGGTTGCAGCACTTTTATAATCAGTGATACGAATATCTTGAATGGTTCCCGCTTCTTGCAAAATTTGATCAGCAATACCGATTTCTTTAAACAAGCGCAACGAAGAATTAGAGATCGCATAACCGCGCCCATCAGGCTTGCGATCATGATTTACAATATCTTGTTTTTCGATTATGGCAATTTTTAAATCTGGAGAAACCATGGCTAGAGCCAGTGCAGCCGACATTCCAGCAAAACTGCCACCAATTATCGTTATGTCAAAATCATTCAAATTCATCTTGACTAAAATAAATTTTAGTAACTCGCGCCGCAGCTGCAATGCTTGTTAAAACCTCATAGGCACTGGTTCCGATAGCCTTAGCAACATGTCTTACATTGATTTCTTCTGAGCCTTGTTTGCCGATTATTACTACCTCATCACCTATTTGCAAACCTTCAATTCCAGTAACATCCGCCATAGATTGATCCATACAAACCCTACCAACAATTGGGACTCTTTTTCCTGCAACCAAAACCTCACCAAAATTTTTTGGTGCACGACGAAAGCCATCAGCATAGCCAACTGGCAAAGTTATAATGCGCGATTCTCGTTGCGTAACAAATGTTCCGCCATAAGAAATTGGCGTGTTGGCAGGCACATTTTGAATATTGGCAATGTAAGTTTTAAATGCTATTAACGGCTTTAAATTTACTGGAAGCTTTAAAGTTTCATCATCGCTTGGAGAATTGCCGTATAGCGCCTTTCCTAGTCGCACCATATCAAAATGCGATTCTGGCCAAAATAAAATTCCCGCAGAATTGGCTGCATGAATTAACGGAATTTTTATTTGCAAATCACGCAATTCTTGCAAAACTTTTCTAAATCTTTGCAATTGAATATTAGTGAAATCAGAACTAGGCCTATCAGCATCAGCAAAGTGCGTAAACAGGCCCTGCACATTTATATTTGGCATTTTTCTAACTTCATCAACCAACTGCGCAGCGCTCTCAAAGCCAACACCCAAGCGGCCCATTCCCGTTTCAACTTTTATATGAACATCAACATTTTTGCCACGCGCAACCGCCATTTGCGAAAGTTTTTGTGCAATATCAAGAGAGAAAATTGTTGGAATATAATTATATTCAAACACCGCCGCAACATCATCGGCAAAGGTTGCACCCAGACTTATAATAGGAGTTTTTATTCCTGCCAAACGCAATTCTGCAACTTCATAAACACATGCAACTCCAAACATATCAACGCCGATTTTCTCAAGCTCCTGAGCAATACGAACCGCACCATGACCATAGGCATTGCCCTTAACAACAGTCATAATTTTTGTTTGAGCCTGCAGCAGAGATTTAATTTGCGATAGATTGTAGCCTAGAGCTTGTAGGTTAATCTCGGTGACTGCTTTTCGCGGAAGAAACATATTCAGGTAATTTTTTTTACAGATTTATTGCGCGATAAAGATTGCATTTGAATGATTGCAATTTCATTCAACTTCAACAACCTTTCGGATTGCTCCAAACCTTGACGCACGAATTCTGCGTTAAGAGCCTCTAGATTAGCTAAACATACTAATTGTTCAACCGCAACATAGTCACGAATATTTCCCGTTAAATCAGGGTTTTTATCGCGCCACTCTTTTGCGGTCATGCCAAACAACGCTTTATTCAACAAATCCGCCTCACTAGCAAAAATTATTTGTGCCTGCATTTTAGAAATTTTCGCCGGAACTAAATGCTTCTGAATCGCATCGGTATGAATGCGATAATTAATCTTGGTAAGCATACGCTTGGCGTTCCAACCAAGAGAAAGTCTTTCGTCTTCTTCTAATTTTAATCTTTGAAATTCCTTAATTAGATAAAGTTTGAATTCAGCAGAAATCCATGAAGCAAACTCAAAAGCTATATCTTTATGTGCGAAAGTGCCGCCATTATAGCGACCAGCCTTACTAACAAGGCCGACTGCGCCAGTTTTCTCTATCCATTGTTTTGATGATAAAACAAATCCATTCGAACCACTATTATTTTTAATGTTACTGAATTCCGTAACATTAAAATTAGGATTATGCATTTGCTCCCAAATCCCCATAAACTCAACAGTATAGCGGGTGCTAAGCCAATGAGAAATCACCAAACCCGTAGCTTCACGATTTTTATGTTTTGCAATATCGGTTAATGAAATATAATCGTCTTCTCTTTGGCGGAAAATTATTATTTCGGTGCCTTTGACATTAATTTTTTGGTTTTTGGTCATGTGGTTTTTGGTTGTGAGTTTTTGAGTATAGTGATGATTTGTAGGCGATGAAAGGTGAATATTCGCCGTTTAGACTTTTATCGAGAGGAATTTTTTCTACACTTTCTGACTCCTCAAGGAAGCTGAAATCGTAACTTAGTGCACCCTTTACGTCATAGTGAGATATTATTGGGATTAACATATTTCTGCCACTGGATTGAGTTCTGCATAAGATATTAATAGCCATCCTCTCAATTTTCTGATTACCTTCATAATTAGTAATAAAGACCTGTTTTTTGCAGATGGATCCAACAAGATTGATGCGCCTTATATTTTCAACATCAAATCCGAAACCCAACACATAAAGATAATCGCAATTTATTAGTTGAGGACAAGACGATTCATCGCCACCCCTTTCTTCTTCTATTATTCTGATTGAGCCAAAATTTTTATTTAGAGAGGCATAAAGCACATTGTACCAAATTAATGACGCATTAAATCCCTTCTTGTAATAACCGCCAAAATTATAACGGCCATGATCCCTGAGGCCATTCAAAACCGCCAACACCACTTCCTGATTAAGAATCCTAAAGCAATCCACTGAATTATTAAAACCTTCCTCTGGCCCATCAACTCGAAATACAACTCTATTATAAGAATTAAAAAACTCGCCAAAACTTTCTTTTTTAATCACACTTCCATAAACATGCTCGACTTTTTCATTCAACGCTTCAAAAGCCTCTGCAATAGTTTCTTCTTTAGACCCACTTAAATAATTGTATTTTAAAAAGTCATATAAGAATTTTTCTAAAGATAAATCATAGTTAAAAGTAACCAATCTCAACTCTTCTAGTTTGCTTTTTAATTTTTGAATTTTTTTTCCTTCATCATCGCCGATATTGATTGGAGGAAAAATAAGAGGAAGTAAATTTCCGTACCAATCAATCTTTTGCAACCCAAAACTCAATATAATTCCAGCTATTAGAGAATAGCCAACATTCCTCATATCTTCACTACTCTGTCTTGCAATAAAACTATCTATACTTTGAGCTGAGCTATTTTTTAGCGCTTGAATAAATTTCTCTAAATCAGCTTTAACCTTAGATATATCTAGCTGAATATCTGGCTTATTTTTTACAATTTCATTAAATGCATCATTAATAAACCGACCATTATCTTGGCAAATAAACTCTATCAGCTGTCCACCAAGCGGATAGCCTCCACAATCATTAGTACTAGCTCCCGCACCCAAAACAATCTGTCTTTTTACAAATTTTTCCTCTGCCATATACTACTTCCCCACCATATCTGCAGCCACAACCCACTTGTCAAAATCTTCTGCGCTAACTAACCCAGAGGCAACTGCCGCAGCTTTCAAAGTTGTTCCTTCTTTATGCGCTTTTTTGGCAATTTTCGCCGCATTATCGTATCCAATATATGGATTTAATGCCGTCACCAGCATCAAAGATTGATCGAGCAATTGCTTGATGCGGTCTTCATTGGCAACGATCCCCACTAAACACTGATCGACAAAACTGTTGATGCCATCACTCAATAAATTAATTGAATTTACGATATTATAAATAATCATCGGACGAAAAACATTCAGCTCAAAATGCCCATTTGACCCACCGACTGTAACCGCCATGTGATTTCCCATCACTTGACACGC
>SHWK01000062.1 GCA_009693885.1 Rickettsiales bacterium | reverse complement strand
TGTATTCTTGATATTGAGAGCAATTTTTATTATAATAATTCTTACAATTTTTGGTATGCGGTTGATGATGCGGGTGCTTTGATTGGTTGTATCGCGCTGCGCAAAATTGATAAAAATAATGGTGAGTTAAAAAAGCTTTTTGTTGTCAAAGAATATCGCGGACAAAAAGTTGCTCAAGCCTTGATGAATAAGCTTTTAAAGGTTGCAAAAGAACATAAATTTCAGCATTTATATTTAGGTACGGTAGATGTTTTAAAAATGGCGCAAAGTTTTTATTTGAAATATGGATTCAAAAAAATCTCCAAACAAGATTTGCCGAAAAGCTTTGATGTTTGTGATCTCGATACCTTGTTTTTTAAGGTTAAAACCGATGAAATAAATTTATAATATGAAAATTATTCAAGTTACCTCGGAGCATTTAAGCCTTGCAGCGCCTTTATTTAATGCTTATAGGATGTTTTATGAAAAAGAATCTGATCTCAAAAATGCAACAAAATTTTTGCGAGATCGTATTGCAAATAATGAATCAGCAATTTTTATCGCGCTTGATGAAAAGAGTGAGGCTCTCGGTTTGATGCAGCTATATCCAGGTTTTTCTTCGGTTGGTATGAAAAAAATTTACATCCTAAATGATCTCTATATTGATGAAAAGTCACGCGGACAAGGCATTGGAAGGAGATTAATGAAGGTTGCGCAAGATTTTGCTATATTAAATAGCGCCTCTAAAATAAGCTTACAAACGGCCAAAACCAATAAAGTTGGCCAAGATTTATATGAATCCGAAGGATATGTTTTAGATGATGAGTATTTAACATATGTTTTGACGCTATAAATAATGAAACATTACGATGCAATAATAATCGGTGCGGGGGCGGCGGGATTGATGTGTGCTGCGGTTGCAAGCAAGCGCGGTCGCAAGGTTTTATTGATTGAACACAGTCAAAAAATCGGAGAAAAAATCCGTATTTCTGGTGGCGGAAGATGTAATTTTACCAATATCCATACCACGCCAAAAAATTTTATTTCACAAAATCCACATTTTGCTGTTTCAGCCTTGCAACGCTTCACTGCGGAGGATTTTATTGCAATGGTTGAAAAACACCAAATTGCTTTTCATGAAAAAACTCTCGGGCAATTATTTTGTGATTTTTCTTCGCAGCAAATAATTGATATGTTGCTTAGAGAATGTAAGGATGGTGGCGTAGAGATTTTGTTAGAAACTCTAGCAAAAAATATTAAAGAAATCGAGAAAAAATCGCAATCAGATAATTTAAATTTAGAAGCAAGTGGCCCGTCGCATCTTGCAGATAAAGGCTTAAATGCTGCTACAGAAAATATCTCTCACAGAAACTTCACACTAAAAATCGAAAATAAAAACGCTGATGAAGCCTTAACAGAGCAGGTTTCATGCCAATCACTAATAATTGCAACGGGAGGATTATCAATTCCAAAAATGGGAGCAACCAGTTTCGGCTATGATATCGCGCGAAAATTTGGTGTAAAAATTATCGAACCTTTTCCAGCGCTTGTGCCATTAACACTGGATAAATCAACACTCGAAGTCAGCAAAAATTTAGCAGGAGTTGCGGTTGAGGCAATTGTTAGTTGCGCCATAGAATCAGATCTAGCAAGCTTTACCAGCGCTTCGGCAAATTTTACAATTTCTCCGCAACCGGCCGCAAGCTTTGGAAATAAAGGTGCTATAGCGCGAATAATTTCTTTCCGCGAGGCAATTCTTTTTACTCATCGCGGTCTTTCTGGGCCAGCAATTTTGCAGATTTCTTCTTACTTACAAAAAGGCCAAGAAATCACAATTAATATGGCTCCAGATCATAATATTTATGATATTTTAATCGTAGAAAAAAAGCAAAAACCTAAACAAGAAATTATCACAATTCTCAATAAATATTTGCCAAAAAGTTTAGCATCTTACATTTTGCAAAATCACCTCAATACTGATAAAAAAAGCTCTCTCGAGCCATTGCCCCAAAATTCCGCAGTTTGGATTGCGGATATATCAAATCAAAAACTGCAAGAAATAGCCAATAGGATAAATGCTTTTAAGCTACAGCCAGAAGGAACAGAAGGCTATGCTAAAGCAGAAGTAACCGCTGGCGGTGTTGATACTAACGAAATTTCTTCCAAAACTTTTGAATGTAAATCGGTACAAGGCCTTTATTTTATTGGTGAGCTGCTTGATGTTACGGGCCATTTGGGAGGGTTTAATTTTCAATGGGCTTGGTCTTGCGGCCATGCTGCGGGAGAGGCTGTTTAAAATAGGTATTAGCTAAAGCTATCCAGGTAAAATTTTGATTGCTTTAAATAAAAGATGAATTAAAAACCATTCCGAAATTAATCTAAATTTATTAGCAATGACAAGCCCAATTACCTTACAAATAGAGACAATCAACTATCATTTTATCAATTATTATACAGATTCTTTAGAAGATAAAAAGGTCGCAAAAATATTAAAAGAAATCTTCGCAAGGCAGAAAGGTAAAGAGGGCATAAGTAAAGAAGAATGGTATCATTTATTAGCAACAAATCTTGAAATAGATCCCAAAACAACCTCGATGAAAGATTTATTGCGCAATGAATCTTATCAGGCAGTGCAAGATCATTATGCTAAAATACAAGATATGTTAAGGCGCTTATCCACCACAGCAAATCATCAGTATTTTCGAGATTTCTTCCCCAATATTAGCGCCGAATCTCCCCATTATGTTTTTGGAAAATTATCCGAAAATAAAGTGTCATTGGCAGATGTTCAAAAATTGATTGATAGTGTTGCCATAAGTCCAGTTACAACGGCGCATCCCACTAATCCAAATTCAGTAAAATATACTAAATTGGCAATGGAATTAGCGGAAGCTTTTTCAAATTTTGATCCTGAGAAACAAGATGAATCAAGGGCAAAAATAGATTTAGTGCTAAAAAAACTTGCGCAAGTTAAAATTGTTGATGTCAAAAAGAAGCAATCCCAAGAACTACAGGTTGTAAATGGCGTACAAGGGCAAGTGCCATTTTATTATCAAAGTGGTGGTGATGAAATTTGTGAGAATGAAACGCATGAAGGTCTGCTTTATTTGGGCGCCGTCTATGATTCTATGTCAAAAGTATATGCTTTGCTTGAAGAGGCAAAAAATCAGAGTCAATATCCTAATTTACAATTGCCACAAAACCTTGTGCGGATTGGCGTGTGGATGGCTGGCGATGGCGATGGAAATCCCAATTCAGATGCCGAATCTTTGAGTTATAATATAAAATCTTTTATAGAAGAAATCTCTCACAGATATAAGAGAGATATTGAAAGCGTTGCTACAGAAGGCTTTCAAGGCATTGACAAGGAAAGAAAAATAAAATTATTAGAGGCAATAGCAAAAAAAGATATAGAACAATTTCAAATATTACTGGCAAGTTCAATTCAAAATAATCAAGAGAAAATCAAAAGATTACATGGTCAGGGCCCCGAATCGCAAGCACGAAAGCAAATTATAAAAAAGCTAAATAATTTATTAATGGCTTCAAATACATTTGGATTTTATTTTGCAAAAATTGATATTAGGCACGAATCTAGTGATATCATGAAGGCAGTTGTGGCAATGATTGAAGCCGCAGATCCATCTTTTAAAGGCCAAGAATTAACCGCAGAAGTTTTAACCGCGGCCTTACAAAATAAAGAGCTAATCGCAAAAATACAAAAATTAACCGATCAAGATTTTGCAGAAGTTAAAAATGCAGAATTGGCAAAAAGAATATTCAATAGATTAAAAATTGTCGGCGAAAATCCACAAATGGTAGATCGCCTAATCATCGCAGAATGCAAGGAAATGAAGCATATTTATGCTGCTTTATTTTTATTAAAAACTTCTGGAAATCAAATCGAAGAAGGCGCGCGAATTGGCATTGTTCCTTTGGCAGAAGATTTGCAGGCTCTAGAAAATCTATCAAGAAATATTGCGACCAGCCTTGATAATCCTGCTTTTGCCAAGTTAACCAGAAACTTGCGCAAAGTATATTTTATGATCGCAAAAAGCGATACAGTTAGAAGAGACGGGGTTGGAGCGCAAAAATGGCAAGAAGATGCGGTGATAAATTCAATAGTAACAATCATCGAAAATTTGCCAAAAATTTTTGGTAAAACAAAATTTGAAGAATTAACGCCGGCAGAAATAGAGGAGCTTAAAGATATCGAAATTATCCCATATAATGGCGGCGGACAGGCCTTGCAAAGAGGTGGCGGCAGATTAACTGAGCTTCCAGTTGTTTATGCAAATTATGCTTTAGAGGCAAAGCAAATTTTAATGAAAAAATTTGCTGGCAATGAGATCGCAGAAGGTGTTATAGCTAACGCCAAAATATCTTCCCCAATCTTTACAGTGCAAGGCCATCACAATTATATCATGTATAGCCCAGCTTCAGATGTGGGTTCAGATAATATTGAATCATTTATCTCTCAAGGCCTCTATGCTGCTGCCAAAATCTCAGATTTGGTAACAAATGTCAAGCATGATGAAGGTAAGATCAAATTTGCCAGTGATGCAGATAAAAGCTTAACCCACGAGCATATAAGAGAAGCGAGACACAGAGCCTATACGAGAGGTGTAGAAAAATACGGCGAGATGAAAAATCCGCGCAGTGATATCAATCAATTATTTATCAAAAACCCCGCTATAGCCTTGGTAAATATGGGTAATCAATCTTCGCGCCCTGCAAAAAAACCGCAATTAAGCGCAGATTCTCACTTCCTTGACCCTAGAGCCATTGGCGTTGAAAAATTCTGCGCCCTAACCGAAACTCGCTTAGTTTCTTGGTATGGCATGAAAGAACTCCTCGCAGATTTAGCAGAAGTTCGTGGTGATAAAATTGATGAATTAGCCAAAACAAGCGGTCTCACGAGATTAAACACAATTTATAACTGCGATAAATCTTTTCGAGATAATATAAGATCAGCTGCAATAACGCTCTACATGACCAATTTTCGCAATGCCGGAGAGATTTTATGTGATAGGCCTGAAGATGCGCGAGTTCTAGATTATATCGAAGCAGAAGCTGCGCAAACCAAAAGATTAATCTATCAAACAATCACGGGAAAAGAGCCGTCAGCAGCAGAGGGGGAGCGTTTTTTTGATAAATTAATGGCAGATTATATTCCCATTGATAAAGAGCAAATTGACCTTCGAGAAAAAGGCAATCAATTTGCAAATTTCTTAAAAAAAGAAACAATACAATATTTAAAACAACATGAGGCTACAATCACTGATGAGCAAGCCTTTCGCACCGTTTATTCTGCCTTTGATTCAACAGCAAATACGCCAAGTTTATTAATGTCTTTCACAAGGGATATTGAGGCAAGAAAAACTGATCGCCTAGATCAAATTAAATTATTGAAAACAATGGATTGTTGTGCAATGAGGACTCATCCTGGGACTCCAAAAGGCGAGCCTTTGTCTCAAAGTCAATTGAGTCGGACATAGTAAAATGCAAAAACAAACTTACCAATATGGCATAGAAGCTGAATTAAAAGCGATATCACACCTAGAAAATAAAGGCTACAAAATAATCTCACAAAGATACAAAACAAAATTTGGTGAAGTAGATGTTGTTGCAGAAATCGCGAAAACCATTGTTTTCATTGAGGTTAAGGCGCGCAAAAATCAAGAATTAATCGAAGTAATGTTGCGCAAATCACAAATAAACCGCATTCGCAATACCGCAAAATATTTTTTGGCAAAAAATGCTAAATATCAAAATCATGATGTAAGATTCGATTTTATTCTATTTGAACAAACCCTTGAGCCCCAACACTTTGAAGCCTTTTTTGAATAAAAAATTGAGCTAAAAAATTACCAAAAATAAATAAACATAACTTTTTTCACTTTTCCACTTGCATTTTATTTTTTGATCGCAATAATTATCGTCCCTTTATTTATCTGCAGACAGATGTCGAGCAAAAAAACGGGTAGAGCAATATGTCATTGAAGCATTGATTTCACTGGTTACAATTGATATCTAAAAAACAGTATTTTTTCAAAAATGCACTTCTGAAAAATCAAATTTTTCAGGATCATTTTTAAC
>SHWK01000061.1 GCA_009693885.1 Rickettsiales bacterium | reverse complement strand
AAGGCTGCGAAATCGCCTATCAAATTATCAACAAAATCGGTTTAGGAAATTATTATAATTTGCGCAAAATCGATGAGAAAACGCGCAAAATCAAGCCCGAAATCACCGAAAAAATTAATGTCGCAGAATTTGTAAATGTTGAAAATGGCATCAATTCAATTTTTTTAGCAATTGATGGTTTGCATTGCCCTGCCTGCGTTTGGCTAATTGAAAGCATTTTACAAAAACAAGAAAATGTGCTTGAAGCGCGTATAAATTTAACCAAAAAATATTTATTCCTAAAATGGCGCGGAAGCCCAGAAATAGCCAATGATTTAATAAATTTAATCCATGAAATTGGCTATAAATTATTTCCATTTGATGAAAAAATTCTTCATGAAGAAGAAAAAAAATATAATAATGAATTGTTAAAATGCCTTGCTGTTGCTGGGTTTGGCTCTGGTAATGTGATGTTATTTTCATCGATTTTATGGTTCTCTGATTTGCAAAAAATGGGCACGGCAACCATTGATTTTATGCATTTTTTTTCTGCCCTTATCGCCCTTCCCGTTATAATTTATGCGGCACGGCCGTTTTTTTCTTCAGCTTTTCGCGCATTAAAAGCGCGGGCGATGAATATGGATTTGGCGATTTCTGTGGCAATTTTTTTAGCTTGCATGGTTAGTCTGCTTGAATCTTTTCGCAGCGCTAAAATTGTTTATTTTGACTCAGCGGTAATGCTGGTTTTCTTTTTGTTAATTGGCCGCTACCTTGATTTTAAAGCTCGCAAGAGGGCTTTTGCTATTGCTACAGAATTTTCATTGCTGGCCGCAAACTACGCCCGCCAAGTGTTGGAAGATGGTAGTATTAAAATTATTGCCAGCAAAAAGATTGAGCAAGGCATGATTTTGCTGGTTGTGGCTGGCGATAAAATTCCTGCCGATGCAACTATAATTGAAGGTGAAAGCGAAATTGACACCGCAATTATCAGTGGAGAAGCCCTACCCAAAGCAGTTTACAAAGGTTGTGAACTTTTTGCTGGCACAATAAATTTAGCCGCACCACTCAAAATTAAAGTAAGTAAAAGCCCTCAAAATAGCCTGTTGAAAGCCATCGTCGATATTGTTGAAAAAGTTGAAGGACAAAAAAATCAATATGTTCGATTGGCTGATCGCCTTTCGCGCTCTTACGCCCCCGTCGTTCATTTGCTAGCTTTCATCACATTTTGTTTATGGTATTTTTTTCTACAAGGAAGCGCCGAGGATGCGCTGCTTAATGCCACTGCAGTTTTAATCATCACCTGCCCTTGCGCCTTGGCCTTGGCTGTTCCAATCGTACAAACTATCACTATTTCTAGCCTGATAAAAAAAGGAATTTTAACAAAATCTGGTGAGGCTTTAGAAAAAATCAATAAAATTGATGTAATAATTTTTGATAAAACTGGCACGCTAACCCTAGGAAACCCTACACTTACAAGCATTATTGGTTTGAATAAAAAACTCACTACAACAGAAGAAAAATTTTATCACAAACTTGCTGCCTCAATGGCACAAATGAGCAAACATCCTTTGTCACAAGCTCTTTGCAATAGTTTTGGGGAAGAAAAATTCACACTAAAATCTTTAGAAAACCAAGGATTCGGATTGGTTGCTAATTTTGAAGGCAGCGAAATAAAATTGGGTCGCCAAGAATTTTGCCAGATTACCTCGACGCAGGAAAATCAAGCTTCACCAGAAATTCTACAAAATATTACACCCATACAATCGCTCGCAAAACAAGATCCTCGGCCATTTAAAAATATCGCGCCAATGCATTGTTTTTTAAAATATCGCGATACTGAAATTTTATTTCTCTTTCAAGATCAACTAAAAAGCGACGCCACATCCACAATCAAAGAATTACAAAAATTTCATAAAAAAATTATTTTGCTTTCAGGGGATAATAAAACCAATGTTATTAATGTTGCGCGCAGCCTTAATATCGACGAATTCTACGCAGAGCAAACCCCCATCACTAAAGTTGAGTTTTTACAACAGCTAAAACAAAGCGGCCACAGCATCATGATGGTTGGCGATGGAATCAATGATGCACCATCCTTGGCCTTTGCCGATGTTTCAATTTCTTTTGCCAAAGCTGCCGACATTACGCAGACAATAGCTGATATTATTATTCAAGGCGACCAACTAGCTCCGCTTCTTACAACCATAAATCTTGCCACCAAATCAATAAAATTAATCAAGCAAAATCTGCTACTGGCTCTAGCCTATAACCTAATTGCAGTACCATTTGCAATGGCAGGAAGCGTTACACCTCTAATTGCGGCGATTGCGATGTCATCATCGTCAATCTTGGTTACACTTAATTCTCTAAGGATATTACGATGAGCGTATTACTTTTTTTGATCCCAATTACTTTGGCTCTAGGTTTAGTTGGGTTAGCAGCTTTTCTGTGGAACTTGCGCAACAAGCAATATGAAGATCTTGACGGTGCCGCCAATCGTATTTTATTCGATGAAGATAGACCACATAGACCTTCAGAAGATCAACAAAAATCCGTACCTCAAAAAGATAAAAAAAATAATTAATTTCTTGCATAAATTGCGTTGCCCACCCCCCTAGTGACAAGGCAGATAAGTGTGACTTACAGCCTTTATTTTCAAGGCTCCTTACTTTCGCAACTCCTCTCTGTTTAACTCGCCTTACTGTCAAGAAATTTATTTACCTTTTGTTGAAATTTTTACCTTTACTGCGCGAGGATAAATAATGATAATTGGGGTCAGATTTTTTAGTTAGTTTATTAAATATTATGCCGATACAACAAATCTCTGCCAACGACGCTTTTTTGAAGCTTAAAAATGCAAACAACACAGCTTTAATTGATGTGCGCACTGATGCAGAATTCACTTTTGTTGGCGTTCCTGATCTTAGCGAAACCAGTTCTGGTTTGATTTTATTGCCATGGAAAAACTTTCCAACAATGAATTTAAACCCAGATTTTACCGCTAAACTTGAAAAAAATTTACAAGAAAAATTTGGCGATAATCGTCACGAAGCACAATTATTTTTTATATGCCTTAGTGGCGGCAGATCACAACAGGCCGCTTTGCACATGATGCAACTTGGATATAAAAACTGTTTTAATATTATCGGCGGCTTTGAAGGCGATACCGATAATTTAGGCCATAAGGGCAATATTAACGGCTGGAAATCCAGCAATTTACCTTGGAGGCAATAAATGATGTTAAATCTCGCAATTTGTGAAAAAGAAGATGGCCTCAAAACCACATTTCTCAACGATTTTCTTAATGCCTGCAATCAATTTTTGGGCGAAGAAATCACTGCAAAATGGTTAGCAGAGCTTTCAATTTTTTCACATAGCACCAATGAAATAATCTTTGCCGCACAATCAAAATTTGTCCGCGATTGGATTATTCGTGAATTCATCGAAAATAAAAAACTGGCTTACAATTTGCAAAAAATTGCCACTACAATTGATCCGCAAATCAAAAAAGTGAGTATCATTGCAATCAACAAAGAAGCGGTTTTAACCACGATTGCGCCAACACAAAATGCACAAATTATCAATCTTTCTAAACATGATAATGTTTTTGCTTTTGGCTCAGAATTAAATCCAAAATACACCTTCGCCAATTTTGTTAGCGGCAAATATAACAAGCTTGCAGTTGCTATGGCACGAATAGCCGCGGGCTCTAAAGGCACACAAACTAACATGTTTGATAGCGCAATTCCACTTTTTATTCACGGCGGAATCGGCATGGGCAAAACCCACTTAGCGCAAGCAATCGCTTGGCAAATCAAAGATGAAAATAAATCAAAAAAAGTTGTATATTTATCAGCAGAAAAATTCATGTATCACTTTGTGCAATCGGTGCGCAGCAATGCTACAATGGATTTTAAACAAAGATTCCGCTCAATCGATGTATTGATTATTGATGATGTACAATTCATCGCTGGCAAAACTGGCACGCAAGAAGAATTCATGCACACTTTCAACAGTTTGGTAGAAAACGGCAAACAAGTTGTTCTGGTCTGCGACCGCTCTCCATCTGATCTTGAGGCAATTGATGAAAAATTAAAATCACGCATTTCTGGTGGAATGGTGCTCAACTTTAAAAACCCAGATTTTGCTGATCGCCTAGAAATTTTACAGAAAAAAACAGCTTTAAGCGGCGAAGAAATTGATGAAAAAATCCTCGAATTACTCGCGAGCAAAATCAACTCTTCAGTGCGCGATTTAGATGGCGCATTGCGCAAATTATTAGCTAACAAGTTTCTTGCTAACGAAGAAATCACTCTTGACGGCGCGCGTTTAATTGCTGCCGAATATAGCAAAACCAGCGCTGCAGCAGGCATTTCAATCGAGAAAATCCAAAAAGCAGTTGCGGCTCACTATGAAATAAAAGTTGCTAATCTTCTTGCTAACACAAGATCTCGCGCCATTGCTCGCCCACGCCAAATTGCGATGTATCTGGCAAAATCACTTACCGCAGCAAGCCTTCCACAAATTGGTCGCGAACTCGGCAATAAAAACCACGCAACAGTGATTTATGCGATTAAATCTGTGCAAAAAAATATTGAAAAAGATGTAGTTTTTGCCCGAGAAATCAAGGGATTAGAAGACGCGATTCGTTAATATACAAATAGCGGCGCTGATAATATCAATGCAAAATTTGCGCAACTTGTTGTTGGGTCCCCGATAATTGAAGCGCCTCTTGTGGATTTGCAGATGCCCCAGGGGCTAGCAACACATTATCATTAGCTGCGGGCGCAGCACCCGATCCCAGTTCATCATCTTGCAACTCCGCTACTGTATCACGCAGCGCTTTATTTCTCGCTGTAATTTCTTTTATCATTGCCGACATTTCTTCGCTAATAGGATTTTGTACAAAATCTAAATTGGTTAGAGTTTTATTGCTTTGCAATAACTCCACGAATCTAGACATGCCTTTAAGACTTAAACCATTATTCACAATATTTAAATCTGTAATTGTTGTATTTGTTTGCAGCATTTTTCCTAATAAATCAGCGCCATTATCCCCGATTTTATTATGCGCTAAATTTAAATTTGTTATCGCTTGATTTGTTACTAACATTGACATCAATGCAGCAACCCCGTCATCCGTGATTCCATTGTGAGAAATAGTCAAAGATTCTAATGTTGAGTTTTGTTGCAATGCCGCAGATAAGCCTGCCACCCCTTCATCGCCAATATTATTACCGCGAATATTGAAATTTTTTATCGATTGATTATTTGCCAAAAAGCCTGCCAAAGATTGTACTCCTCGGATGCTAAAATTATTGTGGCCGAGATTTAGCAAAGATACTGAGTTGTTGGTTTCTAAGGCACTAATTAATGACAACAATTCTTCATCTGTAATGTTCTGCGAGACTAAATTTAGTGTTTTTAAAGTTGGATGATTTTCACTAATTTGAGTAAGTATTTCTTCCGAAATTGGCATTTGTAAATTTTAATAGATTAAATAATTTGCGAGGGAGCTAATCATATCTCACTCAATTTGCTATATAAATTATGTTGCTTTGCACTACACTCTTCTAAGTACAAGTAACAAAAAAGCAAATAATACTATACATTTTAAAAGAAAATCTCTTTAGTGAGCAATACTTTTTTTAAACTAAAACTGAAATATATGTCAAAATCTTCTTGGTCAAGAAAAGTCGCCACCCCTGCCGCTGCCCCTGCTGTTATCAAATTAACTCCATTAGATAGTTTTCTTAATGATTTAAGAAAAAAAGATTCCACAGATATTGATTGTATTGCACTATCTAAAGAAATTATTAATTTTGATGTTGATCTGGTAAACAGAGGAAGCCTAACTCAGCAAAGAGGGATGCGGCATGCTGTTGATTTAGTGGCCTCGTCTTTAGATAAATCATCTTCTGAAAATACCTCTTTGGCGATTGATAATTTATGTCAAATAAGTGCCCTTTATAATATTACATTAAACTCTAAGCAAATATTAGATTTTGCGACAAAGAGATTAGGGGAGGCCTCCCAGCCCGCAATAAGTCGTATTTTACATTCTCTAGTTCATTGTGGTTTGAACCAAGAGCATTGCACAAAATATGGTGAGGAAATTTTAGCTGCGTTTATTACATCGAGTAACATTATACTAGGAGCGCCCTGGAT
>SHWK01000060.1 GCA_009693885.1 Rickettsiales bacterium | reverse complement strand
GAGCCTAGGCTAAAGGGCTTGGGCGAGGACAAGATCTAGAGTTTAAGCCAATCTCTAAAACTTAAGCAAGAGGTAGAGAAAACTAAGCCAACTTCTTCAACTGCTCAGCCAAATCAGTTTTTTCCCACGAGAATCCACCATCAGCTTCAGGCAAGCGCCCGAAATGCCCGTAAGATGCCGTGCGTTTATAAATTGGCTTGTTCAATTGCAAATGCGTGCGAATTCCGCGCGGCGAAAGATCAACTAGATCATTGATAATTTTAACCAAATCTTCACCTCCAATGCCAGTATGATGATTGTTAACATAAAGCGCCAAAGGCTTAGAAACGCCAATCGCGTAAGCAATTTGAATCGTGCAACGAGTTGCCAAACCAGCCGCAACCACATTTTTCGCTAAATAACGCGCCATATAAGCAGCAGAACGATCAACCTTCGTTGGATCTTTTCCTGAAAATGCACCGCCACCATGTGGAGCTGCACCGCCGTAAGTATCAACAATAATTTTGCGCCCTGTTAAACCGGCATCGCCATCAGGCCCACCAATCACAAATTTGCCCGTTGGATTAACGAGGAAATTTTCATCCTTACACATCCAACCTTTTGGCAAAGTGGCCTCAACATAAGGCCTGATTGCATCACGCACTTGTTTTTGCGTAACACCTTCAGGATGTTGAATTGAAACCAAAACAGTTTCTGCGCCAACTGGCACGCCGTCAACATAGCGCAAAGTCACTTGGCTTTTTGCATCTGGCCCAAGCTGCTGTAGTTTTCCTGAACGCACCGCATCCATAATATTATGCAGCACACGATGTGAATAATAAATTGCCGCCGGCATTAAAACATCGGTTTCTTTGCAAGCATAGCCAAACATTATTCCTTGATCTCCAGCGCCCTCATCCTTAGAACCAGAAGCATCTACACCAACTGCAATATCTGCAGATTGTGCGTGCAACAAGTTAGTGATTTCGACATTTTTCCAGTGAAAACCTTCTTGCTCGTAACCGATTTCTTTGATAGTTCCACGAATTAATTGCTCGATTTCTTCTTTAGAAATTAATGGTGCACGAATTTCTCCACCAATAACCACGCGGTTTGTTGTGGCAAAAGTTTCAATCGCCAAGCGCGAATAAGGATCTTTTTTTAGATAAGCGTCAACCAAAGTATCAGAAATTTGATCGCAGATTTTATCTGGATGGCCTTCGGATACAGATTCTGAGGTAAATAAATAGTTTTTTGGCATAAAATATTAATATTTTATATTTTTGGAAGGCTTTCCGAAAAGTAAAAATGACTAGAACTCTTTAATGTAACCAATTCTAATCGTTGAAAAATTTGCTCCAACAGTATCTAGTTTTTTTAGATAGCGCTGAAATGTTAATCTAAAAGCATCTTTCGATGATTCAAATGGCGCAACTTGAAAACCAATCCCTACAAATGGAATTGTTTGATCGGCTTGTTTTTTAGTGTAAGTGCCGTCACTTTCAAAAATACTAATTTTGCTCGACATCCTAGATAAGCCTAGCTCTCCAAACAATTCAACAATACTATCTTCAACCACTGGCGCAAAAAATAATGCCGAAAAATTATAATAATTTATCGCCAAATTAGCTTTTTTTGATAATGTATATCCATCCAAAGAAGGGCTAGATAAATCAGTTTGCGACCAATTCACATTCAAGCCAAAATATTTATGAACGCGCCCGTGAAAACCAAGTGCAATATTATCAAAATTTTTGATCTGAGTAAAAATAGAATCAGCAGCAAAATGTTTGCCGCTTGAATTTCCATAAAATCTTGGCGCGCTATATTCTGCGGTTAAAAATGATTCAAGAAAAAAACTGTCGCGCACAGCGGCGAAGCTAGCACGAGGGGTAAAAAATAATAATGTCGCAAAAATTGCCAAGGCAAAGGTGCGAAGATCTTTCATGATAAATTTATGACGGATATTTTTAGGCGGGGGCTCCCAAGGACAAACTATGAATAAACATGCTATTTATTTAATAAATTTAATCAACAATTTGTTTTAGAGCATTTTTTATGCGCTTTATTGACTCATCTTGCCCCAAAACATCTATTACATCAAAAATTCCTCCACCAGAAGATGCTGAAAAAGTTAAAACTAGGCGTAAAATTGGGCCAAAATCTTTAATTTTTAAATTTTGCTCGGTGGCAAAATTATTTAGGGCATTTTTTATTTCATCATGATTCCAATTTTGTAGCGCCTCTAATTTTGGCAACAAATTTTCTAAAATTGATTTTTTATCACGAATGATTGATTTTGATTCTCCAAAATCAGGAGATGATTTATCTAGATAGGGCTCGATGCGCGCCGATAATTCATCTAGAGTTTTTCCTTCATCTTGAGAATGTCCATAAGATACAACTCGTGACACCCCAACTCGCAAAAACTTTATTGCTTTTTTTATTCTGTTTTTTACTTCTTCTGATGAATTTTCAATCGCAACCAACCAAGCGCCATCTTTTGTTTTGAACAGCAAATCAAATAACTCATCATCAGTTTTTTTCTCAAGATAATGTTTATTCACATGATCCAACTTAACAAAATCAAAGCGCGCCGGCGATTTTCCAACTTTTTCTAAATTAAACCACTCTGTAGCCTGTGCATCAGAAATAATTTCTGCATCACCATGAGACCAGCCAAGTCGTAGCAAATAATTGCGCATCGCTTCAGGCAAATAGCCCATTTGCTGATATTCGATCACCGAAGTTGCGCCGTGGCGTTTTGACATTTTTGCGCCATCAGCTCCGTGAATCAATGGAATATGCGCAAATTGTGGAACCGCCCAGCCCATAGCTTCATAGATGATTTTTTGGCGAAAAGCATTAGTAAAATGATCATCACCACGAATAACATGCGTGATTGCCATATCATGATCATCAACCACAACAGCCAGCATATAAGTTGGCGTGCCATCACCGCGCAGCATCACCAGATCATCAATTTCTTTACAACTAACACGCACTTCGCCTTGAACTAAATCTTTTATCACAACCTCACCTTCAAGTGGCGCTTTGATACGAATTACGGGCTTCATCACACTAGTTTGCGATTGCGATTTATCACGCCACGAGCTTTTAAAACGAAAAACTTCACCTTTTTTCTCAGAAGCAGCGCGCATTTCTTCTAATTCTTCAGCGCTAGTATAGCACAAATAAGCTTTGCCCGCAGCCAATAATTCTTGCGCCACCGCTGCGTGCCTAACTAAATTTTTTGATTGCAAAACATAATCACCTTCATGCTTCAAACCAAGCCATTCAAGGCCCTGAAGAATTGCATCGATCGCCGTTTCACTAGATCTTTTTTCATCAGTATCTTCGATGCGCAACAAAAATTTTCCATCATTTGCCTTAGAAAAAAGATAATTGAATAAAGCGGTGCGCGCTCCACCAATATGAAGATATCCTGTTGGTGATGGAGCAAAGCGAGTTACAACCGAATTATTCATAATTTTATTTTCTTTATCTTGACAAATATGCAAAAATTGCGAGAAATTATACCTTAAATGCATTCATTTACAAAATCAAACTAACAAATGGCAGGCACTTCTACCAATACCGATATCAGCGCCAGACTTTTAGATAAGAAAGTCATCTCTCAAGATCAGCTGACGATTGCTTTGAAAGAGCAGGAGCGGCTTAAAAATTCCAAAACTGTTTCGGCAATTTTGGTTGAAATGGGCTTTATTTCTGAAAGTATTCTGGGCGAGATTCTCAACGAAGCAACTGGGATAAAAAAGTTCGATATTAAAGCGTCAATCATTGATGCGCGCTTGGTTAAAAAAGTTCCGAAAGAATTTGCCATTCACAATAAACTCATTCCCGTTTCATATTCCAAAGATACCGTCACAATTGCGATGGCCGATATTTTTGATATTATAGCAATTGATCAAGTGCGGCGCTGCTTCCCCAACAATTTTCGTATTGATCCGGTTTATGTTCCTGAGGTCGATATTTTGCATGCGATCGATCAATATTACGGCTATGAAATGTCAATTGAGGGGATTCTCAAAGAGATCGAAGGCATCGATGTCAATAAAATTAATGATGAATCCCAGCTGCGCGGCGATTATAAAAGCCCGATGGTGCGTTTGGTTGATTCGATTTTCAACGATGCAGTGCATAATGGCGCATCCGATATTCACTTTGAACCAGAAAACATGTTCTTGCGCGTGCGCTACCGCATTGATGGCAAGATGGTGCAGATTCGCTCAATCCACAAAGATCACTGGTCGGCAATTTCGGTGCGCATAAAAATTATGTCAGGGATGAACATCGCCGAAAGCCGCAAACCGCAAGATGGCCATATTAACTCCGAAATTCTCGGCCGCAAAATTGATTTTCGTGTTTCAACCCAACCAACGATAAATGGTGAAAATATCGTCATGCGTATTTTGGATGAAAAACAGTCGATTCTTTCACTAGATAAACTTGGATTCACTGAACATAGCATCAATTTAATGCATAAAATGGTGCAGCGACCCGAAGGTGTAATTATCCTTACCGGCCCTACAGGTAGCGGTAAAACCACCACTCTTTACACGCTATTAAGCTACATTAACTCGATCGATAAAAACATTATGACACTCGAGGATCCGGTCGAGTATCACATTCCAATGATCCGCCAATCGAATGTTAAAAGTGATATTGGTCTTGATTTTGCTGCTGGCGTTAAAGCCTTACTAAGACAAGATCCCGATGTGATTCTTATTGGTGAAATTCGCGATAAAGATACTGCTATCGCTGCTATTCAAGCTGCAATGACGGGCCACCAAGTTTATAGTTCGCTGCACACCAATGATGCGCTCGGCGCTATTCCACGCTTGATGAATATTGGCGTGCCAAATTATTTAATGGCTGGCTCACTTATTTGCATCGTAGCCCAAAGATTGGCGCGAAAACTTTGCCTCGAATGCAAAACTGAGCATGCTCTTGAGCCCATAGAAAAAAGGCTTCTCGGCTCTAAATATGCTCATGTTGAAAAAATATTCAAATCTACTGGCTGCGAAAAATGTGGTCAAACTGGCTATAAAGGACGAGTTGTTATTGCTGAGGTTCTGCCATTTGATCGCGAATTAGACGAAATGGTCGCTGCCTCAAAAAGTCGCAAAGAATTATTACAATATTTGCTCAGCAAAAATTTTATGCCAATGGTTGAGGATGGCCTACAAAAGGTCGTCGCCGGCATTACAGATTTAAAAGAATTAATCCGCGTTATAGATTTAACTGATCGCATGAATTGAAATTCTAGAATTAGTTATTATGTTTTATTTAGGATAAAAAATTACAAAAAAATTATGAACCGACTCTCAAAATCAAACAAATCTTTAGAATCTCATTTATTTAACCTAAGTAAAGGCATAAAAGAAAACTCTTACAGCGCCATCACCAATGATATTGAAATCACCGTTTGGCCAGAATTCATCGACAGTCAAGTAAGTTCTCTTGGCAACATATTCATCTGGTCTTATCATGTTCGCATCGATAATCGTAGCACTGAATGCGTAAAGCTTCTCAACCGCCACTGGCGCATCATCGATGAGCAAGGCACAATGCAAGAAATTGACGGCCCAGGCGTTGTTGGTGAGCAACCACAAATCACTACTGGCAACTCCTTCCAATATAGCAGCGGTGTCCACTTGCGCCATCCTTCAGGAATAATGTCTGGCCATTATCAGCTAGAAAAATCTAACGGCGAGCTCTTTGATGCCAAGATCCCAGCCTTCTCGCTTGATGTTCCTGCGGTTAAAAGTGTTATCAATTAAAATTATAATTGATGAAAATTCTTGCCTTCGACACCAGCAATGGCACACTTTCCATCGCCATTCTCGAAGATCAAAGAATCCTGCAGCTGGTTAATATCCAAGAAAATGGCAAACAGGCAGAGATGCTTGTTGCCTTGCTTGAGAGGGTTTTGCGCAACAATAAAATCTGGTATAGCGATCTAGATTTAATCGCCACCACCAAAGGACCAGGAAGCTTCACCGGGGTAAGAATAGGACTCTCTTGTGCTCGCGCCCTCAAACTAGCAACCAATTTACCACTAGTTTTAGTAGATTCATTAAATGCGATTGCCTATAAACATCGCGATCACAACGGCCAAATCCTTGCTGCCATTGATGCGAAGATGGATGAGTTTTTTGTAGCAGAATTTTTCTCTGAGAACAAAAAGCTACGCAGACTTACAGAATCAAGACTTATCACCAAAGATGAATTCATCAAAATATCCCAACAACATAATTTTATTTGTGGCAACACAACAAGC
>SHWK01000059.1 GCA_009693885.1 Rickettsiales bacterium | reverse complement strand
GCTCATCATCACGATCTTTATAATCATCGCGAGCATGCGCACCGCGGCTTTCTTTGCGGTTTAGTGCCGCTTTGATTGTGACGAGAGCTTGCGAACGCAGGTTATCAAGTTCTAAACTTTCGACTAAATCGCTGTTCCAAACTAGACCGCGATCAGTGATATGAAGATCTGCGAAGCTTTTGAAAACTTCCAACATTTTATCACAACCTTTTTGCAAAATTTCTTCGGTACGAAAAACTGCAGCGTGATTTTGCATACATTTTTGCATTTCGTTGCGAATTTTTGCTGATGGAGATTTGCCGTTAGCATTGCGAATTTTTTCAAAACGCGCGATTGATTCAGCGCCAGCATTTTCTGCAAACTCAGTTTGTGGCGCATTCGGCTTGATTAACTCTGCGGCGCGAATAGCGGCGGCGCGACCAAATACCACCAAATCTAACAATGAATTTGAGCCAAGACGGTTAGCGCCATGAACCGATACACAAGCCGCCTCACCAATAGCCATAAGGCCTGATACGATTTCTGTTTTACCATTTTTAACCGTAAGAACTTCGCCTTTTACGTTTGTTGGCACGCCACCCATATTATAGTGAACCGTTGGCAATACTGGGATTGGCTCTTTTGTAACATCTACACCAGCGAAAATTTTTGCTGTTTCTGAGATTCCGGGAAGGCGCTCATGCAAAATTTTTGGATCGAGGTGATTTAGGTGTAAATAAATGTGATCTTTATTGGGGCCAACACCGCGCCCAGCAAGGATTTCCATTGTCATTGAACGAGAAACCACATCGCGGCTAGCAAGATCTTTGGCACTAGGAGCGTATCTTTCCATGAAGCGCTCACCTTCAGAATTGACGAGGTATCCACCCTCGCCGCGCGCGCCCTCAGTGATTAAACAGCCCGAACCGTAAACTCCAGTTGGATGAAATTGTACGAATTCCATATCTTGTAGAGGCAGCCCCGCCCTAAGCACCATGGCATTGCCATCGCCCGTGCAAGTATGCGCCGAAGTGGCAGAAAAATAAGCGCGACCATAGCCGCCAGTAGCAAGCACAACGATTTGCGCTTTGAAACGATGCATGGTTCCATCAAGCAAATTAAGTGCCATGATGCCACGACAGACGCCGTTTTCCATGATTAAATCGAGCGCGAAATATTCGATAAAAAATTGCGCATCATGCTTAATTGATTGCTGATAAAGTGTGTGCAAAATTGCGTGACCCGTGCGATCAGCGGCGGCACAAGTGCGTTGCGCTGGCCCACCTTCACCATATTCTTTGGTCATTCCGCCGAATGGGCGTTGGTAAATTTTTCCTTCTTTAGTGCGTGAAAATGGCACGCCGTAATGTTCGAGTTCAATAATTGCATCTGGTGCTTCGCGGCACATATATTCAATCGCATCTTGGTCGCCGAGCCAGTCTGATCCTTTAACCGTATCAAACATGTGCCAGCGCCAATCATCTTCACCCATGTTTCCGAGCGCAGCAGAAATTCCACCTTGCGCCGCCACAGTGTGTGAGCGGGTTGGAAAGACTTTTGTAACGCAAGCAGTAGATAATCCTTTTGCCGCCATACCCAAAGTTGCACGCAAACCAGCACCGCCAGCGCCTACAACCACAACATCAAACTCGTGATCAATGATAGTATAATTTCCGATTTTTTTCTCTGTCATTTTTTTATATTTGTAAAAGTTTATTTTTTAAATTTAAAGAAAGTGTTTTTCTATCATTTGCTACCTTAATAACCATACTACTACTTATGACATATAAATTGCTAATACGAAGCCTAAATTTAGAAAATTTTTTTAAATTCTGGATTGCGCTTTTTACAGAATTTTGTTTTGGTACAAATAATTTAAATTGACTTGGATTTATTACTACAATCGTGTTATCAGTAGGTTGCTGCGCCTTCTGATCATAAACATTGAGCTCAATAGAGCATATACTGAATCAACTTCAAAAAGTCGCCACAACCCCAAAAGCCGTAATCAAGTCTTTATATGTAGATGCTCCTGCCTGCAACCAATCAATAATACTCACAATATACATGAACTACTTCATTAATTTAACTTTCGGCAATAAAAAATTATCGCCATTAACCACTTTTACTCCAGTTTTTTTCTCAAGCTCAACTCTTGCATTTTTTGCCACTTCCCCACTTTTTTTCGCGGGAATTTTATTTTTTTCCAACCCCTGAGCTTAGAAAGTTTCCGCAATTTGTCTCGTTGAAAGTTCTGCCAACGCAGTAAAAATCAACTCTGCCTCACTCATATGATCGCGCAAATTCTGACTTTTCAAACCTTTAATTTTTTTATGATCTGAAACTTTTAAACCAGCCCACTCTTGATGAATGATATTGGTTAAAATTGCAAATTCTTCGCCTTTTTCAACTCCACTTTCACTCCAATAATCCGTAAGTTTGTTACGGGTTTCTTGCCCCATCATTCTTTGCTGAATCCATTTTTCACTTCGCCCAAATTTTTGCCAATTTTCTCTAGCGCGATCCAATGATTGCTCGGGATCATTGATTTCATTGATTCTTTCGCTTCCCACCTTCGCCAACCACATTTTTATCGGCTCAGCTTTTGGGCTTGGAATCGACTGAATCAAACGAAAAACCACCTCATTATCAGCAACATCAGTTTTGTAAAACTTACCATCATTAGCCAACATTTTCAGTTGGTTACATTTTGTAACCAACTCACTTCCCTCTTTGTTCAAGCGACTTTTAAGCACTTTCCAATAATTGCGAGCCAGCTGAAAATCACTCTGATCCGTCAAGGCAGCAACAACATCAATAACCGAAAAAAACCACTTCTGTTTTTCTTCATCAAAATGACGACGAATTTTAAATTTTTCAAAAATAATTGGGTTAATTTGTGGTGCGTTTTTCATTTTTGCAGTGTTTTTATATTTTTAGAACTTACCTAAAATTACCACTATCCAACCAAGTGTAACCTTACAATCGAAAGGATCGCTGCGATCGCCGTGGTGATTGACAAAAAATGCACCGCCACAATTAAAAAACGACGCACATTTTTATGCGCCACATAATCTTCGAGAATAACCTGCATACCAAGGCTGCCGTGATAAAGCGTCGTACTCACCAACAAAACGCCCATCACCGCATTAAATGGATAGGCAAAAAACACCGCCATATTAGCTTCAGGATCTTGCACAATGCGAACGAAAGACACTGCGAGCCATATCATTAATGGCAAAAGTGCCGCAGCAGAAACTCTTTGCATCAGCCAATGATGCGCTCCAGTATTGGTTGCAGGAGCAATTTTAATTTTTCTGGTCATAAGTTACATAAATTTAAAATAAGCGGCAAAACCAATGGTAAGGCCAGTAAAAATCACCGCCATCAAAATAGCTAAAAATGCTGTAAAGCGCGCCACTCTAAGATCGTAACCCTTGCCAATATCCCAAAATAAATGGCGAATTCCGTTGCATAAATGATAATAAAGCGCAAAAACTACACCAATTATTGCTGTGTAAAAAACATATTCTAGCACTTGCTTCAAAGGGCAATCACATTGCTCAGAAGACCCATCAACATTGACTTGATATGCATAAAAAACTACATACCACGAAATTGCAATAATTGAAAAATAGAGCAAAACACCTGTAAGACGGTGCAAAATTGAAGTGAAGGAAGAGATGTTCCAAGCGTATATCTGTAGGTGTGGCGAGGTAGGTCGCGAATCTTTTTTATTGGCCATTTTTATAAATTTTAAAGATCAAAAACTATTTCTGTATATATCAAACCTGATTCAAACCACCGATCTTTTTCAATCAGGTTTCGATATCAGGGATCCACGCAAGTGGGGCGCCACCCGTGTGGCGAAAAAAAATTTAAAATATACTGAATCGACTTCTTGAAGTTGATTCAGTATAGCAATAAAATAAGTGTTATATAAATTCTTTACAACGAATTTCTGATTTTTGCTTGAGTAAGCCAAATAATAATAATAGAATTTCTTAAATTTCAACTTATCCAAAATTTAAAATGAAAAAAGCTCTTATCACTGGAATTACTGGTCAGGACGGCTCTTATTTAACTGAATTTTTGCTAGCTAAAGGCTATGAAATTCACGGCATCATACGCCGCTCAAGCAGCTTTAACACTGGCCGCATCGATCATCTTTACAACAATCCTGATATTTATGGCAAAAAATTATTTTTACATTATGGTGATTTAGCTGATGCTTCCTGCATTTCACGTTTGCTCGAAAAAGTCGTTCCAGATGAGATCTACAACCTGGCAGCGCAAAGCCATGTTAAGGTGAGTTTTGAAATTCCCGAATACACCACCGACATAGATGCAACAGGCACTTGCCGTATTCTTGATGCTATTCGCGATACGCGCATCAACACTAAATTTTATCAAGCTTCATCGAGCGAAATGTTCGGCAAAGTGCAAGAAATTCCGCAGAAGGAGACTACTCCCTTCTACCCGCGCAGCCCTTATGCTTGTGCCAAACTTTATTCGCATTGGCTTACAGTTAATTATCGCGAAAGCTACGGATTATTTGCTTGCAGCGGAATTTTATTCAACCACGAATCTCCGCGTCGTGGTGAAACCTTTGTGACGCGCAAAATCACCCGTGGCCTTGCTGATATCATGGCCGGCAAAGCAGAAAAGCTTTATCTTGGCAATCTTGATGCAAAACGCGATTGGGGATTTGCTGGTGATTATGTTGAAGCAATGTGGATGATGCTACAGCAACAAGAGGCCGATGACTATGTAATCGCAACTGGAGAAACCTATTCCATCAAACAATTTTTGGATGAATCATTTGGTTATGCTAGCCTAGATTGGAAAAAATACGTAGAAATTAGCGAAAAATATTTCCGTCCTACAGAAGTTGATTTGCTAATTGGAGATCCTTCTAAGGCCAAGCAAAAACTGGGCTGGAAACCAAAAGTTGGTTTTAAAGAATTGGTAAAAATGATGGTTGATGCGGATTTAAAAGCGCAGAATATCACTCTTTAAAAAACGCTAGTCATGCAAAAAATTCACCACAGAATTATTTTTGGTCTCGGATCTAATCTGGGTGATCGTGAAAATAATTTGGCTCTAGCTGTTGACGCTCTAAGTGCAAAACTATCTCTCACCAATATCAAAAAATCAAAAATTCTCACCAATAAAGCTTTGCTAAAACCAAATGCGCCTAAAGAATGGGATTTAGATTTTTTTAATATTGCAGTTAGTGGAGATATTAACTTACATAATTTTTCACCAGAAAGAATTCTTGAAATCACCCAATTAATTGAAAAACAATTAGGCCGCAAAGACAATGATTCCGACATCAAATGGGCCCCGCGAAAAATTGATATTGATATTTTAGCAATTGATAATTTGCAGATTGATTTGGGTGAAAAACTAAAAATTCCTCATCACGCTTTGCGCGAGCGCGACTTTTTCTTAAAGACCGTTGCTGAAATAGAAAGTGAGTGGTTGCGTGATTTTATAAATCTGGCTTAAGATTTTTTTTGAGCCTTTCTAGGATCAAGATAGAGTAGGATTGGTGCCGATATATAAATCGAAGAATAGGTTCCAACTAAAATCCCAAAAAATGCCGCTTGGCTGAAACTTTTTAAAACTTCACCGCCAAATAAAACTAACGCCAAAAGCGAAAGCAGTGTTGCACCAGATGTAAGTAAGGTTCTGCTTAATGTTGAATTTACGCTAGAATTGATTAATTCAGCCAAATCCATCTTTTTAAATTTGCGCAAATTCTCACGAATTCTATCATAAATCACTACCGAGTCATTGATAGAATAGCCAATAACAGTAAGGATCGCCGCGATTGAAGTAAGATTAAATTCAAGGCCCGTAACTGAATAAAAACCAAGCGTTAAAACCGCATCATGAATTAAAGCGAAAATTCCACCAAGTCCAAATTGCCAATCAAAGCGCACCCAAATATAAATCATGATGAAAACGAAAGATAACAACAAGGCCATAAAGCCTTTGCCAATAAGCTCTGAACCAACTTGTGGACCAACATAATCAACTTTGCGATATTCGATATTAGCAAAATTTTGATTGAGGATTTCTTGAATTTTTTTTACTTCTTCTGCTTGTGAAGCGTTGCTATCATTGGATTTAGCAATTCTGATGAGAAAATCTTTTTCACCAATATTTTGAATTTGCACATCTTTTATTTTTTCTACAAGAACGCTGCGCACCTGCTCTGTTTGCGATTTTTCAATCCGCACTTCCATTAAAATTCCACCAGAAAAATCGATACCAAAATTTAATCCTTTGAAGAAAATAATAGCGAAAGAGCCAATGATGCAAACAATCGAAGCAA
>SHWK01000058.1 GCA_009693885.1 Rickettsiales bacterium | reverse complement strand
ATCGACAATTTAGAACAAGGAATTAAATTGGTAAATGATACTGGATATGGCTTAACATCAGCTCTAGAAAGTCTAAATGATGATGAACAAATGCTGTGGAAAAATTCAGTTGAAGCAGGAAACCTTTACATCAATCGCTCTTCAACTGGTGCAGTGGTTGAGCGTCAGCCTTTTGGTGGCATGAACAAATCCGCCTTCGGAACAGGAATCAAAGCGGGTGGATTAAATTATATTTATCAGTTCTTTAATTTTGATAATGGTTCACAAGCGCCTAATTTCAAGGCTTCGCAATATGTTGAAATTGCAGGATATAATTTAAAAAATGTTGCAGAAGATTTATCTAAAAATGATCAACATGATATTTTGCCTGTTTTCAAAAATTATCTTAATTCTTATAACCAATATTTTTCGCAAGAAATTGACTATCAACAAATTCCTGGTCAATCAAATATTACGCGCTTTTTAAAATTGCCAAATATTGCGATTAGAGCCCACCAGTCTTGCTCGGTTAAAGATTTAATTCTAACAATTTTAGCAGCTAAAATTTGTACAAACGAGGTTCATCTCAGTATTGAAAAAGATATTCTCATCGAAGAAATAAATAAAATTTCTCCAGCAATTTTATGGCAAGTTAAAATTGTTATTCAAGATAATGAAGAATTCATTCAGCAAATAGAAAAATTCAAACGCGTGAGAATTGTCGGCAAAAATGCACTCGATTTATTTAAGCAAAAAGCCGCCAAAACAGGTTTGGCGGTGATTGGTGAAGATGTGATTTATCAGGGCAGGGTAGAATTATTACATTATTTGCAAGAGCAGTCGGTTAGTAATAATTATCATCGTTTTGGTTATATTGCTAATGCAGTTTCCGATGTTTAAATTTCAAACTTAGTAAGTTGTAAACATATAAATACACCAACGGCATGGCCTAATGTCCTGTTCGTGTAGCGCCTTTAGATTGAGTAGCGGTCTTAGCATGATCTGCGTGCGAACCTTCACTTAAAATAGCTTGAATACGATCGCTACCACTATTATGTGCAGCCTTAGCGGTAGCCTCTTTAACCTTAGTGGTAATCATTTCACTAACAACATCCTTAATCTCATTAAATGTTTTACGATCAGGATCCGCTTTGTTGGTAAAAGGACCTCTAGTTCCAAGTTTGACAACTTTTTTTAATGATTCTTTTAACTCATCATTAAAATTTGGAGTTTTAACGCCCTTCACTTTTGCTGCGATGTTTTCTACAATTTTCATGATTTTATCTGCAGCATCATTAATATCATCCGCTTTGTTTTTGGTTGAGCTAAGATGTATTAATGTAACGATTTTTGAAGATAAAAGGTTGACTATTTTTTGTTGGTTTTGATTTTTTAAAGCAGGTTTTTTTTTGCTTGATGAATTTAGGGTTAGAATTATATCATCCACATTAACTCCATCAGAAGATGATGCCATTTTTAGATCTTCAGCTGAATTAACTACATTATCAGAAGGCGGCTTTCCGCTTATAGCCTCTGCATTAACTACATCATCAGAAGATGATTCCCCCTTCACAGCCTCACCTAAATTAATATAAGGATCTGCTATGACAGCCTCTTGTTCAACATTGGGAGCTACTATGATGGCCTCTTCTTTAACATCGGGAGCTGCAGCACTTCGTTGAATAGAATTAATCGCAACCTCAACCTTACTTTCACCAGATTTCGTTTCGCCAAGCTCAATTATTTTGATTAAACTATTTTTAATTATATTAAAATTTTTACGATCTTCATCTGGAATATGCGTGATTACAGTGCGTTTTCCTAGTTCAATTATTTCTGATAATGATTCTTTTAGTTTGGCAGAAAGCGCTTTATCTTTTAAGTCTTTACAACCTTCAGCGATAGATTTTATCTCATTAAGAGCATCTTCTTTGGTTATGCCATCCTTTAATTTGACTTTATCTAAGGTTTCAGATAAAGCATTTGCCAAGCGATCAACCTTAGGAATAAACTCTACATAATCAGTTAATTTTTTATTGCGCGAAAATTCTTCTTGTTCACTAGGGGTGGCTTGCCTTACTCCATATTTTGAATCACCAATTTTTTCATCAGTTTTTTGTCGAGATTTTGGGATTAATTCTTTTGTTTTACCATCAGCATCAAGAACTATAATCGCTTGTCTTGTTATGAATCCCGCAGCCCTGTATTCAGTCCCATCTCTAGCAAATTCTGGCTCAACTTCAATTATTTTATTGTTAAAAACAAATTGTTGTTTTTGTAAAAAATTTATAATTTTGTCAACTGCTATATCAGCATCGTCATTCACATCAAGACCACCAGCTTTTGTTGCAATTGCTTTGATAACTTTTTTTGTGAGAGAAGCAGCAAAATCATCGAGAGATTTTTCTCCTATCGGTAATTCAGAATATTGCTTTGATAAATATGTCTCGAGTTTTTTAAGAATTTTTTTACCATTAGGATTCTCGTCAAATTTTGCAACTATTTCAAACTCTTTTTCTACCCTTTTATCATTAAGTTTAGATATTGCATCTATAACCATTGCAGCGAATGCAACAGGGGGGAACATTCCGGCGACCGCTACTACCTTAGATAAAGTCTTAAGACCTCGCTGACTTAATTTGTCTGCTGGAGCTGTTCCTTTTTGCGCTAAATCAGCTATTTTAAACTTTTTATTTAGATTGGAATTTATCGCTTCAGGCAATAAATTATTTTGCGCAGCAGCTACCTCTTCCTTTCTCTCTTCTTCTACAAATTGCGTCTGCAATACAGCTTCAGTCACTTTTTTTTCTTTTACTATAAATTGTGCCTGTAATGTAGGATCATTTTCAATTGTAGTAAGGAAATCTTTCGCTTCGCTCATATGAACATCTACACTATTATCTTGTGTCAAGAATTGTTTTTTTAATGATTCAACAACTGAAGAAGAATTTTTTAGAGATGCTATAATATTTCTTTTCCCTGCTTCAATTTCATTGTAATGAATGACTGTTGTTGCCAGTGTTTTTTCACAATTTGCAATTGTGGTTTGTATGGTTTTGATAATTGTTTCAATTTGCGAGGTATCAACCGCTTTAGGAAATTTTCCTCGCGTAACAAAACGTGCAAACCTTCTCCATACTGGCTTTCTATCTTTATCTTGAGTTTTTATTAAATCTGCCTGACATTCGTTTAATTCAAAATTTGAACTAGAAATCTCATTATTTACTATCTTCATTTCTCCTATTTTTCGATGCTGAACCTGATCGATTTCTAATTCAGCTCTACCAATATCATTTTGGAATGAATGTAAGCAATTATCAAAGTTAGCTTCTTCCAATTCAGACGAACTTTTTGGTTGACCAAGAAATTCTTTTACGCCATCCAAATAAGTATTAAGAAGTTTTGAAGATAGATCAGTAACCTGAGCAATTTTTGCAAAATGTAATTTTTTATCAGCATCTGACATTGAAATAATATTCGGGCTTTCAAGTTTTGTTTTAGATTTTGCTACGCCTTCAATTAGAGATTCAAAAAAAAGAAATGGAGGAACGGTAGATAAATTTTCTACTTCTGTCTTGAAATCAGCTTGATTGGACGCTTTCCAGCTAGCAGTTGGTTTTTGATAGGCAGATTGAACTTTTTGCAAACTATCAATTCTAAGTAACCTTAAAAATGGTATAGATTGTTCGAGTTGTTCTTGCGTAGATAATTTTGTGTTGTTAATAATTTTTAATATTTCTGGGCAAATATCCGAAGATTGCAACTCGCTATATTGAGAATAATTAAAAATTATTCCGGCAATGCGATCTATTTCTTCCTGCGCGTGTTTTGCATTTTCTTGTCCGATTAAGTCTATTTTTGTAAAGTTTGATTTGGCAATGTCCATATATTATAAAATAGTTGTGAGTAAGATTAGTAACTTAATCTAAGTCTGATTAATGTTTTTAATCAAGATGAGATTTAATTTCTAGTTAGAGTGGTATAGTTATGCGACACATGATCTTATGTCATTAAAATATTTTCTAACTCTTCCCATCTAACTTCTAACTCATCAATTTTTTGTTGAGCATTAGAAATTTCAATTGAAATATGCGCTAGAGTTGATGGGCTGCGATCTTCGCTATTTATTAATTCATTATTTAATTCGAGAATTTTATTTTCTAGCAGTTCAATTTTTTGTGGAATGCGCTCTAGTTCAAATTTTATTTTGCTGTTAGAGGGGCGATTAGTGCGCGGCTTTGCTATAACTGGCTTATATGCTAATATTTCAGCCTCTTTTAAATACTGATTTTTATATTCCAAATAATCGCTATAACCGCCTAAATGGCTGATAATTTCACCATCGCCTTCAAAAGCTAAAATATTGGTAACAACATTATCCAAAAAATTACGATCGTGGCTAACCACTAACAGCGTGCCTTGGTAGGATTCTAAATAATCTTGCAGCATATCTAAACTATCCATATCGAGATCGTTAGTTGGTTCATCAAGAATCAAAAAATTTCCCGGATTAGCTAAAGTTTTCGCCAATAGCAATCGGTTTTGTTGCCCGCCAGATAAGGTTCCGGCCATTGTTTTAGTATCTTGCGGATCAAACAAGAAATCTTTGAGATAGCTGCAAATGTGACGCATTTTTCCGTTCGGTAATTGCACATATTCAGAGCCGCTGCCACATAAAATTTCTTGAATAGAAGATTTTGGTTGGATAGCGCTGCGCTGTTGATCGAAGTAGGAGAACTGTAGATCGCGAGCTAGTTTTACTGTGCCGCTATCGGGCTCGATTTCGCCAACTAATAATTTTAAAAAAGTGCTTTTTCCTGAGCCATTTTTTCCTAAAATTCCAATTTTTTCACCACGCAAAATTTTTAGAGAAAATTTTTCGATGAGAATTTTTTTATTTTGTGTAATTGCATCAGAATTAGCAATATCTGAGCGATTTTTAGTTGGTAAAAAATCATAACTTTTGCTAACATTATTTAACGAAGCAATAACTTGCGGTGCATCATCATCAAATTCTTTTTCGCCGATTTTCATATGATTTTTATTGGCATTAACCAATTTTCTTTGCGCTGCTAATTTTTGACGCAACTCATCTAAATAATGCAAACGACCAATATTGCGTTTTCTTCTGCCAGTCACTCCTGTCTGCAACCAACCACTTTCTAAGCCAACTTTTTTCTCTAAATTTAATAATTCACGTTGCTCATGATCGATAATACTTTGTGACCATTCATCAAAATTTTTATAGCCCTCATGGTTGATTTTAATAGTGCCGGCGCGCAACCAAAAAACTTTATTAGAAACTTTTTCAAGAAATTTGCGATCATGACTAATCACCAAAAGCGCACCATTGTAAGAGCGAAGATATTCTTCAAGCCATTCAATAATTACTAAATCAAGATGGTTAGTGGGTTCATCGAGTAGCAAAATATCTGGTTCAAGCACTAGGGCTTTGGCTAGGTGGGCGCGGCGCTTTTGTCCGCCAGAAAGATTGTGGGTGAGGGAGTATTTGTCAATCTGCAGATTATCACAAACAATATCAACGAGATAGGATTTATGCTCATCCAACTTCAATTCACCCATGATATATTCTACAACCGTAAGGTTCTTGGGGATATCATCATTTTGGGTTAAATAACCAATAACTGCCTTGGGAGCAATCCATCTTTCACCACAGTCAAAATCCATCGAGCCATATATAGCGCTCATCAACGAGGTTTTTCCTGCGCCATTTTTGCCAATTAAACAAACGCGATCGCGCGGAAATAGGTTTAAATTGAGATTTTCAAATAAAATTTTTTTGGCGAAAGAAATTGTGGTATCGCGGATTGACAATAACGGGGAATTGCGCATGATGTTTATATGGATTTTGTGTGGTTGTTTATAGATCGCCTTTCACGATAAATCAATTATCGACTATTGGTTTTATTTCGCGCGCAAGCACAGCTACATAAAACCAATAGTCGATAGTTGATTTATCTACCACGAACAAAGAACATCAAGTTTTTTATTCGTTGTTAGATAAATGATAAACAAACACTTAAGATTTTTATTCGTGGTAGATAAATTATAGGAGAGTTGATTATTTTATGTAGCTGTACTTGCGCGCGAAATAAAATGATCAGCTCTCCTATAATTTATCGTGGAAGCGGGATCCATAAATCATTTATCGCAAAAACGAGATCTAAAATCTTATTACTATAACTATACTCTATTCTCTAATTTATGTCAAAACAAGAAATAATCACATTAAAAAACGGCCTACGCCTTGCAGTTGATGAAATGAAAGATGTCGAAACCGTTTCAGTAGGCGTATTTGTTAACACTGGAAGTCGCAATGAAATGCCT
>SHWK01000057.1 GCA_009693885.1 Rickettsiales bacterium | reverse complement strand
TGGCCAGAGACGATGCCGCGCAAGCCTTGCCCAGAGCGCTCAGAGACCTCAGTGGCTTCTAATAATTCTAGCTTTTTTTCTTCTAAGGAATTTTTGATGGCAATGGCTAATGGGTGACGCGAATAGCGCTCTAAGCTGGCGGTTTTTTGTAAAATATCATCGGCTGCGAAGCCTTGAGCAACAATGATTCCAGTTAGTTTTGGTTCGCCATAAGTTAGGGTGCCAGTTTTATCAAAAATCGCGGTGGAGCAGGTTGGTAGGCGCTCTAGCACGGTTGGATCTTTGATGATAATACCATTTTTTGCCGCCAAAGAAATAGCGCCAATAACAGTGATTGGAATTGCAATCAATAGTGGGCAAGGCGTTGCCACTGTAAGAACAGCGATGAAGCGCAAAATATCGCCGCTAAAATACCAAGTTGTGGCGGCAAAAATCAGCGCTATTGGAGCAAAGATTGCGCCGATTTCATCAGCAAGACGCATCAAGTGGGGGCGGCGCTCTTCAGCCTCTTTCATTACTTCCATAATTTTGGCGTAGCGTGAATCTTCGGCGAGTTTTTCAGCGCGAATTATGATTAGACTATCACCATTGATGGCGCCAGATAGTACAAGGGATCCAACGGTTTTTAAAATTTGGTAAGGTTCGCCAGTAAGGTAGGATTCATCCATTGTGCCACCGCCCTCAATGATGCTGCCATCAACGGGGCAGGTTTCATGGGGATAAATTATTATTTCATCGCCAATTGCAATTTTAGTAATGGCGATTTCGGTGATAATATTTTTGTTGCGGAGATGGGCAATTGATGGAACTCTGCGCGCTAGATCTTCAAGAACAGAAGAGGCTTTGCGTGAGGCGTATTTTTCGAGAGCTTTGCCACTAACTAGCATAAAAATCAATAAAGCGGCGGCGATATATTGTGCAGTTAATATTGATCCAACAAGCGCGATGATTGCCAATAAATCAGCACCAAAACTTTTATTGAGAATATTAATTATTTTGCGCATTTAACGGTTTCTTCAATTGCCAACGCCATGTTTAACATGGTTTGTTCGTCGAAAATATTGGTGATAATTTGTAATCCTATTGGAAGACCTTGCTCATTGAGGCCAGCTGGCACAGACATTGTTGGCAATCCAGCTAAGCTTGCTGGAATTGTGAAAACATCATTGAGATACATTTTTATCGGATCAGGATTTTTTGTTTGCGAAAGCGGAAAAGCTGCATTGGGAGTAGTTGGAGCAAGTATCGCATCAATTTTGCCAAAGACATTTTTAAAATCTTGAGCGATTAAATTGCGCACGCGTAGTGCTTTTTTGTAGTAAGCATCGTAATAGCCAGAGGATAAAACATAGGTGCCAACCAAAATGCGTTTTTTTACTTCATTGCCAAAGCCTTCAGCGCGGGTTCTGGCATACATTTCATTGAGTGATAAGCCATCATCTTTGCAGCGATAGCCATAGCGCACGCCATCAAAGCGGGCAAGGTTTGATGAGCATTCAGCGGAAGCCAAAACATAATAAACTGCTGGGGCAAATTTGGTGTGCGGTAGTGAGATCTCGATAATTTCTGCACCGTGATCTTTGAGCATTGTAGCGCCCTGAGCCCATAATTTTTCTATTTCTGTAGGCATTCCATCAATACGGTATTCTTTGGGAATGCCAATTTTTTTGCCTTTGATGCTAGAGGTGAGAAGCTTTTCAAATTGAGGCACTGCAATGTTTTTTGAGGTAGAATCTTTAACATCAAAACCAGAGATGATTCTTTGTAAGAGCGCAGCATCATAAACATTTTTGGCAAAGATTCCGGCTTGATCTAGCGAGCTTGAAAAGGCAACCATTCCATAGCGCGAGCAGCGGCCATAAGTAGGTTTAATGCCAACAGTGTTAGTGAATGATGCCGGTTGGCGTATAGAGCCGCCAGTATCAGAGCCAGTGGCGCCAGCGCATAAATTTGCAGCAACTGCGGCTGCAGACCCACCAGAACTGCCTCCCGGCACTAGATCCTCATCTGAATTATTAGCTTTATAAGGATTAATTGTGGGGCCAAAAAAACTGGTAGCACTAGAAGATCCCATCGCAAATTCATCCATATTAAGTTTGCCAAGCGTTGATGCGCCTGCATCTAGAAGCTTTTGCGTAACAGTTGATTCATAAGTTGGAACAAAATTTGCCAACATTTTTGAAGCAGCAGTGGTGCGAATATTTTTGGTGCAAAATAAATCTTTTATGCCAAGTGGAATGCCTTCTAGATCACGAAATACGCCATTTGCGATGTTTGTATCAGATTGCTTTGCTTGCATTAAAGCAACATCAAAACTATCAGTAATAAACGCGTTTAAGCGACGATTATTTTCAATATTGTGAATATAGGCTGAAGTTAATTCAACGGCGCTAAACTGCTTAGCTCTAAGGCCTTCAAGAGTTTGTTTGATGGATAATTTTGTAATATCTGACATTGTTATTTTTTGGTTGAAGCTTTATCGATTAACTCAAATAGTTCTTCTTTGTTTAATAATTCGTTGGTCAATAAACCATCCGGAGCATTGGGGCCGTAAACCGCATTAAATGGAATAGCATAGCGACCTTTTTTGTGGATGAATGTTAAAACCGCCTCATCGGGCTTAGTTATATCAGCACGCATCGCCACTATATTATTATCTCGTAAATGATTAACAACTGTATCATCATGAAAAACACGAAGTTTGTTAAATTTGCAAGTGATACACCAATCGGCAGTAACATCTACCACCACAGTTTGTCCGTTGGCTACTAGTGCGCGAAGACCCTCTTCGCTAAATTGTATCCATAGTTTATCAGCAGAATGGTGTGTTTTGTTAACACTCTGAAAGGTTTGTGGCAGAATAATCATCGTTATTGCCAACAAGGTAAAGGCAATGATTTTAAAGGATTTAATTTTGATTTTGAAGCAAACAAAAAATAGTGCACTGGCTATTGTTACTATTACTCCCGCGGCAATGCCGATATTGTTAGTAAGAACATAGATTAGCCAAGTTATTGTGGCAGCTAGAAATGCAGTCATTAATTTTTTCATGCCAAGCATCCAATTGCCGGGCTTTGGCAATAAATAAACTATTTTTGGCGAGATAATCAGAATGATGTAAGGCAGTGCTAAGCCAATACCCATTGTAAAAAAAATCAGTATAATAATTGAGCTGCTTTGAGTTATTGAAAATGAAATAGCTGAGCCAAGAAACGGCGCTGAGCATGGAGTAGCAAGCAATACAGCTAAAATTCCTGAAAGAAAATTGGGTATAAAAATATTTTTTTCGTCAGATTCTTTTTCGGTGATTTTTTTGTTAATAAAATTTGTAATAAATTGATCGAAAGTTATTTTAAACATTCCAATCATATTAGCGACAAAACCAAGTAGGATCGCGATTAGCAAGATTAAAAAATAAGGATTTTGAAACTGCAATCCCCAATCAAAAATATTGCCCGTAAGCATGATTATAATCGCAAAAATCGCAAAAATTGCAAAGCATGAAAGGATTCCCATGGTTGTTGCAAAAAAAGCAAAACGAATGCGCGAAGTTTTTGATTCTTGGCATTTGATCACCGACATTAATTTGATGCCTAGAACCGGAAGCACGCAAGGCATGATGTTTAAAATTAAGCCACCAAGAAAAGCTGCTAAAAGCGCGGGAAGCAAAGTGATCGCAGTGGATTTAACTGATTGAGATTTTTTTGCTGCGTATTCTGCTGCGACTTTTTTCTCAGGTTTTTCTGTAGCTTTTTCTGCGATCTTGTCTGCGGTATTTTCAAAGATAATTTTTTTATCAAAAAACTTTTGAATCAATTTTAAAGATTGCTCATCTTCTTTATTTTCAATATCAATTACAAAATCAGAGGTAGTAGGAATACAGACATCTTTGCACAGGCCATAGTGTATTTTTAATTTTAATTGAGTGGGTTTGGTGTTATCTTGGAGAATAATTTCTATTGGCAAAATAACTTCATCTTCATAAACACTGTATTTTATTGTACTAGCGCCAATTTTTTCTTCTTTTACTATTGCTTTTGGCCAAGAGATTTGGTGTTTTTTATAGTTTGAAGATCCAATGAATCCAACGCTTGGAGGCATTCCGATGCCGCCAGAATCATTGCCATAAACATGCCAACCACCTTTAATATTGATTTGTAGGCCCAGTATTAAGTTTTTCTGCTGTTTATCATTAGTATAAAAGCTTGATAAAACTCTAACTTTAGCTACACTATTGCTTTCGATGGCATTTTTCCATTCGCTATTTGCTGCTTCAGCTTTGCTAATTAACAAGAATATTGTTAAAAATAAGGCCGATATAATTTGGTTTATTTGCATATGTTTGATTTCGTGCTTGAAATAGAATTTGCCAGAAGATAAATTAATCGCAGGACATTTTTCGTAAGAATTAAATATTATTTCAGTATAAAATCAACTCTCTTCATGACTTCTTTTTCAAGTCCACTAGAAATTTTACATACAAACTCTGCAAAAGTTACTTGTGATGGCGCTAGAGATGATAAGGGAGGCGCTTCGGGCCATCCTTTGGTTTATCTTGATATGGGCAAAAATGATTTTATTATTTGTCCATATTGTAGCAAATATTTTACTTTACAAAAAACGACCCCTGCTATTTTAAAAAAAATCTCAAAAAACAATGGCTAATGTAGCAATAATCGGCCTGCAATGGGGCGACGAAGGAAAAGGAAAAATCGTGGATTTTTTGGCCGATCAGTTTGATGCGGTAGTGCGCTTTCAAGGTGGGCACAATGCTGGGCATACAATTAAAGTGGGCGATAAAACTTATAAGTTAAATTTGCTGCCGTCTGGTGTAATTCGTGATAAATTTTCAGTAATTGGAAGTGGCGTAGTTATTGATCCAATCGCGCTTTTCAATGAGATTGAAAAAATCGCAGTTTTAGGAATCAGCATCACTCCAGAAAAATTAAATATTGCGGATAATTGTTGCTTAATTTTATCAGTTCACAGTGAAATCGATCAGCTTTTAGAAGCACAAAAAGGTTCAAAGAAAATTGGCACAACCGGCCGTGGCATTGGGCCAGCATATGAAGACAAAACCGGTCGTCGCGCTATTCGCATTTGTGATTTATTCAATGAAAAAGTTTTGCGTGAACGCTTAGAAGCTTTATTATTTTATCACAATTTATTGCGCAAAAGTTTAAATGTTGCAGAGGTTTCGGTTGTAGAATTATTGGCTGAACTAGCGCCAATCAAGGAGAAAATCGCTCCATTCATAAAACCATCTTACGAAATTTTACAAAAATTATCTGCCTGCAAAAATGTTATGTTTGAAGGTGCGCAAGGCGCCTTGCTCGATGTAAATTTTGGCACTTATCCATTTGTTACTTCATCAAATACATTGGCGGGGCAGGTGGCTCTAGGCAGCTGCATGGGCGCTGATGCGCTTACAAAAACTTTAGGTGTGCTAAAAGCTTACACAACTCGCGTAGGATCTGGTCCATTTCCTACTGAACTTGAAGATGAAACAGGAGAATTTTTGCGTATTGAGGGTGGTGAAGTTGGAACGGTAACTGGTCGAAATCGCCGCTGTGGGTGGTTTGATGCCGCATTAGTGCGTCATGTAATAAAACTTTCTGCATCAAAAGAAATTGCACTAACCAAGTTAGATGTTCTTGATAAATTGCCAAAAATTAAAATTTGTGTTGCCTATAAAATCGATGGCAAGCGTTATGAATACTTGCCCCAAAGCATTGATCTCTGTGAAAAAATTGAACCAATCTACGAAGAATTTGACGGCTGGATGCAATCAACTTCTACCGCAAAAGCTATTGCAGATTTGCCAATTAATGCACAAAAATATTTGAAAAAAATTGAAGAATTATGTGAAGTAAAAATCGCAATTCTATCAAATGGCCCTAAGCGCGATGAGACAATAATTGTCAGCAAAATTATATAAGATGAATAGAGCTAAGAAAAAAACGGTTATAATGCAAATTTTGCCATCTTTGCAAAGTGGTGGGGTTGAACGCGGCACAATTGATATTGCTAAGGCTTTGCAGCAAGATGGTTTCGAGCCAATAGTTGTATCGTCTGGTGGCGTGATGACATATCAATTGCGTGAGGCAAAAATTCAGCATATTACTCTTCCGGTTAAAACAAAAAATCCACTGCGAATCTTTTTTAACATCAATGAAATAGTTGAATTAATCGAAAAATATAAAGTTGATATATTGCATGTTAGATCTAGAGCGCCAATGATTAGCGCCTATTTTGCTTGCAAAAAAACAGGCACAAAATTAATTAGCACAGTTCATGGTAATTATTCTTTAAAAGGATTTTTCTGTAAAAATTTTATTCTAAAAAGGCTTTATAATTCCTTCATGTTAAAGGCTGATCACATTATTGTGGTTTCTGAATTTATCAAAAATT
>SHWK01000056.1 GCA_009693885.1 Rickettsiales bacterium | reverse complement strand
CCCCATCAGTATTGGCTTCGTTGAGTTGCTCGATCCATGATATTGTGCCGCCAACTTGTGCGGTTAAGGTTTTGTAATCGTCTTCACTGACTTCAATGCAAGCTAATTTCGCGATTTTCTTGATATCTTCGTTGGTAAGTTGTGTCATAGGGTTTTATAGTAAGATCATATTCTTAATTTTTACGCTACATTAAGTGGCGCCCCGCCTTGCGGGAATCCTCAATATACCGAATGATCGATATATTGAATCAGTTTCGGTATATTCTTAATTTTAGTAAAAATGATTATAAAAGATCACACATTATTTCATAAATCCATGCCAAGTCAAGGCAAATTGCTGGGCATAGATGTGGGCACTAAGCGTCTAGGCATAGCGGTTTGCGATGAATTGCGCTTTCTTGCGACGCCAAAAAAAATTATCAATCGACAAAGCAACGAGAAGGATTTTGCTGAAATTGCTCATATTTTTAAAGAGGAGAGGGTGATCGCAATCGTGATGGGCTTTCCAATCAATATGGATGGCACTTTTAACGAAATGTCACGATTTACTCAAAAATTTGCTGATGAATTGAATAAATTTCTTGATGATAAAGTGCAGATTTTTTTTGCTGATGAGAGGTTGACTAGCTTTGAGGCGAAGGAGATTTCTCATTCTATATCCTCACGCAAAAAGCAGAAGCATTTTGATGATATTGCGGCTAGTGTGATTTTGCGCGATTTTATTGATGTGGTCAAGGGCGGCTTTAACTGATCTAGAAGTTTGTGTTTAGTGCCTGCAATAATCCTAAAATCATTTCATCACTATGCAGTGGCGTGACTGTGATTCTAAGGCGCTCATCGCCCTTTGCTACTGTCGGATAATTAATATGTTGGACATAAATATCAAAATCTTTGAGTAATCGAGTTGAAATTTCTTCAGCTTTTTTTGCATCTCCAACTACGATGGATACAATGTGCGATTGGTTTTCAACGATTTTTATTCCAGCTTTTCTTAGTGCATTTTTTAATGTAGCAACTTTTTCTTGATGGATTTTTCTTTCTTTAGAACTCGATTTTAAATGATTGATATTGGTGATTATAGCGGCGCAAATAGAGGGTGGAAGTGATGTTGTAAAAATAAATCCAGAGGCATTTAAGCGCACTGCGTCGATAATTTCTTGTTTGCCAGCAATGTATCCACCTATACAGCCATAAGCTTTGGCGAAGGTTCCTTGGATTATATCGATTTGAGATTCAAGGCCAAGCTCTTCACACAAACCAGCGCCAGTATTGCCATAGAGCCCAACAGCGTGAACTTCATCAACATAAGTTAAGGCATTATATTTTTTGGCAAGAGTGATAATTTCGCTAATTTTGCCAAAGTCGCCATCCATTGAATATATTGACTCGAAGATGATCATTTTTGGTTTTTCTGGCGGAAATTTTTGTAATAACTCCTCTAAATGCCTCATATCATTGTGGCGAAAAATATGCTTCTCAAGCTTACTGTTTCTAATACCACTGATGATTGAGGCGTGATTTTTTGTATCAGAAAAAATCACTAAATCAGGAATAATTTTAGCTAAAGCTTGAATCGTTGCATCATTGGCAACATAGCCAGAGACAAAGCAGAGCGCGCTTTCTTTTTTATGCAAAGAGGCAACTTTTTTTTCTAACTCAACCACTAAATTATTGTTTCCAGAAATATTGCGAGTGCCTCCAGAGCCAATGCCATAGCCTTTTAGCGCATCAATTGCGGCATTAATTGCATCTTCATTTTGTCCCATTCCAAGATAATCGTTGGAGCACCATAGGGTGATTTTGTGACCATTTTGATTATTGATGGCATAAGGAAAATCGCCTTTTAAGCGCGAAATATTGACAAATTGGCGATAGCGGTTTTCTTCGCGTAATTTGTTGATTGAGTTGTGAAATAACTCTCTGTAATTCATTTAAAATAATGTTTGTTAGTCCTTATATTAATTTAAATATAAGATCTTCAGACCTCGTTATTCTTTGTTAATGGATCATATTTTCTTTTTCCTTTAGGGGCAACGAAAATTGTGCCAAACAGTATTATCAAGGCTCCAAAGCCTGACCAGAAGTCTAAAGATTCATCAAAAGCAAAATAAGAAATAATTGCCGTAAAGATTAAGCGGGTAAAATCAAAGGGCTGTACCACGGATAAATCAGCTTTGGAGTAGGCGGTAGACATTGCCATATGGGATAAATTCGAGAAAAGCCCCAACATCGCCAACCAAAAAATATCGGAAAAATTCATGCTAGCAGGATACATCATTCCGAGCGGAATTGAGAGAACTAGCATGATGAATGACATATAAGCAACAATGGTTTCTGGCCTGTCGGTATCCGTCATCATCTTCACTAAAATATTAGAAATTGACCATAAAAATGTTGTGATGATTGCTAATAAATAAGCTAGTTTAAATTCATGAAATCCAGGGCGAATAATAACCATAATACCAATTAGACCTATTGCCAGAGCTGTCCAAACTCTAGCATGAACTTTTTCTTTCAAGAAAAACATTGCTGCTAAAGTTGTAATAATTGGCACGATAAAAGTAAAAGAAACCGCTTCTGGTAAAGGAATTAATGTGATAGTGTAGAACCATATCAGCATTGCTATCAGGCCATTTAGATTGCGCAAAAAATGTAAGTGTATTTTTTTAGTTTTAAATAATTGGCGCGGGTTTTTTATCATCAGTGGAATAAAAAAAGCGAAGGCAAAAAAGTTGCGCATCATCACAATAAAAAACACATGAAAATGCCCTGATAAATGGCGAACGATAGCAATAAGGATTGAAACTAAAAAGCATGTTAGAATAGCGAAAGATATGGCTTTGGAGTTGTTTGAGAGCTTAGAAAAGTATTTCATTATTAAGTTGCTTGATTTTTTAAAAAGGCTTGTTATTCCCCATATCATCAATTTGAATGAAGTCGAATTTTGGCTTATATTTAAAAAGATTGTAACATGTTTTTGTAACAATAATAATATTTATTTGTTATAGATTCTAGAGAGACGCAGCGCAGCCACGACCTAATCCTCTCAGTCGCAACTAATTAATTGGATTATACTGAATCAACTTCAAGAAGTTAATTCAGTATATTTTAAATTTTTTTCGCCACACTGGTGGCGCCCCATTTGTGGGGATCCCGGATATCGAAACCTGATTGAAAAAGATCGGTGGTTTGAATCAGATTTGGTATAGAATGTGAGCCAGAAACAAGGAAGGATGCTTAAATTAGGATAGAATCAGATTAAGATTTGCTATAAAACCGAATAGCATCTTGGTTGGTTACAATTTTCTTGAAATCAATCGAGCTTATAAAAACACTATCAAGCGATCTAGCGCGAGATAGTGCCACATAAGCTTGCCCAGCGCTAAAAATATTCGATAAATCGCAAGAAATTTTATCCAAAGTTAATCCTTGTGATTTGTGAATTGTAATCGCCCAAGATAAAATCAGTGGAATTTGCGTTGCCGCCGCCTCAGTCACAACTTGCTTTGTATCGTGATCAAATCTATCGATAATCCATTCTTCTGGGGCAATAGTAAGAATTTTTCCATTGGCAAATGCAACAATTGGATAAAACTTTTTTGGTGAAAAATCTTGCACCACACCAAGAGAGCCATTGATAATTCCCTCTTTTTGAAAGGTGTTTTTAATCATCATCACTTGCGCTCCAACCTTTAATTTTAAGCTTTCGGCCGCTAGGCAATTTTTGCGTAATAATTCAACTTTGTTTATTTCACCAAAATATTTTGCTTCAAAAGATTTTTCTTCGCGGGGGATTTTTTTTAGTTCAAATTCGTTAATTTGCGTTGCCTTAGCATTGTGGCTGGTAAGAATTGTTGGCTTAATTGCGAGATTATCATCATTGGCTTTTAGCCTTAATTTTAGCTGCTCTACATCATCTTCATCTAAATTTCCAAAGCGTAGATTATTTAAAATTTTGATGAATTTTTTATCATGTTGACGAAAAATTTCTTGGAGATTGAAAGTTTGCAAATCAAGATTTTTCCAGCTTTGCGAAGTGAAACAAAAACTTTGTTCTTCATCGCCATATCTGGTGATTGGAGCGAGTTGCAGAAAATCGCCAAACAGCAGCATTTGCAAGCCACCAAATGGCTGGTTATTTTCACGAACAGCACGGAAAACCTGATCAAGAATCTCAAATAAATTTGCCGAAATCATTGATATTTCATCAATAGCTAAAATACGCGTTTCTTTGATACGGCGCCGGATTTTGCTCATTTTGCCACTAAATAAATTGGCAATAATTTGATCAATTGGAAGATTGGCAAGGCCGATTCCTGCCCAAGAATGAATCGTGCTGCCACCAATATTAACCGCAGCGATGCCTGTGCTGGCAGTGACCGCAAGCCCAAGTTTGCCATAATGGCGCTTTAAATAATTGAGCAAAAAAGATTTGCCAGTGCCAGCGCCGCCAGTAACTAAGATGTGCGAGCCTTGAGATATTTCTTGGATTACGAGTTTTTGTTCTGGAGAAAGGAGTTCTTGTTCAGCGTGGCTGAAGATGTCGAGAGGCATTTAAGTTTTTCGATGTGGTGAAGAAAAAACGGGGCCTTAAAATTTAAAGCCCCGTTAAAATTCAATTATTTTTTGCGTTGTTCAGCAATTTTTTGTTGCAACATTTCAACTGAGATCGCGCCAGGGATTAATTCATCTCCAACTACAAATCCAGGGGTTCCATTAACACCGATTGCTGCGCCCAAAGTGCGATTAGCGGTGATTATAGAAGTGATTTTATCTTTTTGTGATTTGATGGTGCTTTCAATTTTAGAGGCGCTAATTCCAAGATTGGCAGCGATTTTGATTGCTTCTTCTTTGGTAGAGGCATTTGAATTCATCAAAGCATCATGAACTTTTTTGTAAGAAGATGGATCGATGATATTTACTGCTAAAGCAACTGTTGAAATATCTTCTGATGCTTGACCTAAAATTGGAAATTCTTTATAGATAATTCTAACTTTTGAATCAGCTTTAATTAAAGATTCAATAACTGGATTAGTTTTTTTGCAATAACCACAATTGTAATCAAAAAACTCAACTACAGTAACATTAAATCCTTTTGGAGAGTAAGAAGGAGAGTTTTTGTCATTGAATAACTCATCTTTTTTTGGTCCGATGTTTTTTTGTGCAACTTTTGCTTGATCTTCCATTGCTTTGCGCTGCATATTGCTAACAGAATTGATGATTGCTTGCGGATTAGCATCGACCCATTTTGCCAAAACTTCTTCAACATCAGCAACATTGTGAATTTTTTGATCCTTATCAAGCCCGCTCGGTTGAAGGGCTGCCTGTTCCACACCTTCTTTATCTTCAGATTTTTTACCAAACATAGAATAAGCGCCGCCAACAACTAAAAGAACAGCGACAACAATAATAACTGGCTTAACTATTGAGGGTTTGCCAAACTTTGAATTAAGAAACATATATTTTTTAAAAATTATTTATAAAAATGAAAAAAAACAGATAGATTTCATCTATATTAATTACTCAATTTACGAATGCAAAGGTTAAAATTTGTTCCAGATTATAATATAGAACAATCATATAAAAATTTATGCGTCATAGGAATTGATGAGGCGGGTAGGGGGCCTCTTGCTGGGCCGGTTGTCGCTGCTTGTGCTTTTTTAGATTTAGCTTTTTTGAGTGATAAAATTTGTAGCAAAATCAATGATTCAAAAAAAATTTCTGCGACAAAAAGAAGGGATATCTTTTTATATCTAAAACAGCGCATAAAATTTGGTGTTGGAGTGGTTGATGAGAAAATTATTGATGAGATAAATATTCTTCAGGCCACAAAATTAGCGATGTTAAGGGCCTACGAAGATTTTTGTATAAAAAGCGCAATTTCTCCGCAGATAATTTTAGTTGATGGCAATTTTGCTCCCTTTAAAAAATATGGCCTAATTCAAGAAATTTTACCGATTGTAAAAGGCGATCAGAAGAGCCTGTCAATTGCTGCGGCGTCTATTATAGCTAAAGAAACGCGTGATGAAATTATGCTAGAAATGCATCAAAAATATCCCCAATACGGCTTCGATAAAAATGCAGGCTATCCAACTAAATTTCATGTTGATAGAATTGAGGAGTTTGGAATTTGTGAATTTCATCGCAAGACTTTTGGCCCAGTGCGAGATGTTATATACCAAACCTGATTCAAACCACCGATCTTTTTCAATCAGGTTTCGATATTCGGGATCCCCGCAAGTGGGGCGCCGCCCGTGTGGCGAAAAAAATTTAAAATATACTGAATCGACTTCTTGAAGTTGATTCAGTATAAATGCTGGCTCAAAATAGTTTTTGAAATTAGCGCTAAATAAAAATATGAAAATAATTTCTGAAAACGATCCTCAGGTCATTTCTCTCGCGGTTGATTTTTTGCGTGCAGGAAAAATTATTTCCTTCGCTACCGATACCGTTTATG
>SHWK01000001.1 GCA_009693885.1 Rickettsiales bacterium | reverse complement strand
TAATCCAGATTTAATTAAAAATCTTCCTCGTGAAGTTGAGCAAATTTTTGCAGTTTTTTTAAAAAATAAAAAGCTCAATGGTGATGAAATCCGCTTGGTTGGCGGCTGTGTAAGAGATATGCTTTTAGGTTTTGAAGCGAAAGATTTTGATTTTGCTACTAAATTTTTGCCGCAAGAAACAATGGAAATTTTAGCAGAAAATAATATTCATGCCGTTCCTACTGGAATAAAATTTGGCACCATCACCGCCGTTATTAATCATAAACATTTTGAGATCACTACTCTGCGTAAGGATAATGAGCATGACGGTCGTCATTGTGAACCAGAATTTATTGATGATTATTTTTTTGATGCTGCGCGTCGTGATTTTACAATGAACGCACTTTATCTTGATAGCGAAGGTGTGGTGTATGATTATTTTGATGGAAACTCTGATTTAAAATCTGGCAAGGTACGATTTATTGGAGATGCCTCACAAAGAATCGAGGAAGATTTTTTGCGTATTCTGCGCTTTTTTCGCTTTAGCTGTAGATATGCGTTAGAGCTTGATGATAAGGGTTTGCAAGCCTGTATTGCTAATAAAAATGGTATTAAATCATTATCATCAGATCGCATCAGAAATGAAATTTTTAAAACTTTTATAGCGGCTGAAAATAAAAAAATAATATGGATTTTTGAGGCGTTAGAAAATTGTGGAATTGCAGCTCAAATATTTTCTGCTAAGTTACAAATTGTTAATTTACAAAAATTATTAGAGCTTGAAGAATCCTTTAAAATCAAGCTTTCTAGTCATATTAAGTTTGCGGCATTAGTGCTTGATCGCAATATTGATCTAGAAGAAATTCTGTTGCGCTTAAATTTTTCAAATCACGAAAAAGAATATTTTAGATTTCTTATCAAAACTTATCAAACCACACCGGTCCTTGATTACCAAGCGTTGCGCAGCTTATTAGTTTTTGAAGAAAAAGATTTTGTGCGCGATGTTTATTTGCTAAACTTATCACAAAATTCTTTTGCAAAAAATGAGGCGCAAAAATTATTAAAAATTATTGATGATTTTTCTCTACCGAATTTTCCTATTAATGGCGATGATTTTATAGAGCGCGGGATCTTGGGAAAAGATATCGGCAAGGCTTTGCTGCAAGCAAAAAAAAGATGGATAGAGAGCGATTTTAAGCTGCAGCGTGATGATCTATTGAAATAAGTAAAGAAAAAACATATCAAAAGAAGGTGAGGAGATATTAATTTATCCTTAAAATCCTAACATAGATTCTACCGTTGTAATCAAAGGCTTCATAAAGGCAAGAAAGATCAAGTTAAAAGCTATAACAAAGGCAATAACGAGCTTTGGATTAAATCTATCGATAAATACTAGCTGTTGATCTTCTTTGACATCATCAAAATACATAACTTTTACTAATCGCAAATAGTAGAAAGCGCTAATTACGCTAAATAAAACGGCGATAATTGAAGTGATGTAATAGCCTGATTTTACGGTAGCGGCGATAACATAAAATTTTGAGAAAAACCCTGCCAGTGGTGGAATTCCTGCAGTTGAAAACATCAGAATTGTTAGAAAAGCTGCCATCAATGGATTGGTTTTAGCTAGACCAGAAAAAGAAGAAATATTAAAAATTTTATTATCAGATTCATCGCAAGCGCCAGAAGCCTGAGTGCTATTTTTTAATCCGAGAATTAAATTTAAAAATCCGAAATTTCCAAGGGATAGAACTGCGTAAATTAGCATATAAATAACGCAAGCTTTGATGCCATCGGGGCTTAGAGCCGAAAGGGCAAAAACTACAAAGCCGACATGGCCAATCGAGCTATAAGCTAATAGACGCTTGATGTTATTTTGTTTGATCGCGCCAAAACTTCCAACGGCCATTGAAGTGATGGCTACAAGGATTAAGACCTTTTCCATCCCGAGCCAACTTGGTGATAAATCAAGAAATAAGCGCAATAAAACCATGGTTGCAATAAATTTTGTGACAGTAGCAAAAAAAGTTGTAACGATTGTGTTGGAGCCTTCATAAACATCGGGTGTCCACATATGAAAAGGTGCGGCAGATATTTTGAAAAACATTGCAATAATGATTAGTAAGAACCCTAGAATAACTGCTGGAGGCACTGGATTAGCGCTGTAAAGATAGGTTGCTACATCAAAATTTGTTGTTCCTGAAAATCCATAAAATAATGAAATTCCTAGAAGTAGTAGACCAGAAGCTACTGATCCAAGAATAAAATATTTCATTCCACTCTCTGAAGATTTGCCAGATTTGCGGTTCATTGATGCTAATAAATATAGCGGCAATGCTTGTAGCTCTAAGCTTAAATAGAATGTTAAAAAATCATTAGCAGAAATTAAGAACATTCCACCGCAAGTTGATATCATTAATAAAGCAAGAAATTCAGCGCTGATTTCTTTTTCTTTAGCGAGAAATCCTAATGACAAAATAATTACAAAAATTAATAAAATAACCGTAACAAATTTTATAAAACAAGTGAATGAATTAATAAAAAACATGCCATGAAAAAAAGATCCCACGATAAATGTATTATGTGCTGTAAAATATAGGGAGGCTAGGCATGAAAGTAGTGCTATTAAGTAAGAAGCGCGAAAAAATTCTGGCTTGTTTTTAGCAAAAAAAACATCACTCATCAAGATGATTAATGCGCCACAAAATAGAGCTAATTCTGGATATAGTGCTGGTAAAAACATGGCTGTTTAATGTTGGTTAAAATTTTATTTAAAAAAATTTATAAGTTAAAACAAAGCAACTAACAAAATTACTGGTTGTGCAAAATAGCTTAAAAGCAAATTTGGCATGATACCGAACAATACTACAAGTAAGGCGATGGCACTTAGTGAAATTAATTCTATCGCGTTTAAATCATGTAATTTTTCGATTTTAGCATTGGTGATTTCACCGAATAAAACGCGTTTGTAAAGCCACAGCATGTAACAAGCTCCAAGCACTACGCCAATGGTTGAAAGGATTGCAACGATTTTGTTAGCTTGGAATGTTCCGATTATTGCTAAAAATTCACCAACGAAACCGCTGGTTCCTGGCAACCCAACTGAACCCATGGTGAAGATCATCGCTAATAAAGCAAAGTTGGGCATTTTTTGTACGATGCCACCTAGATCGCCTATTTGCTTGGTGTGCAGGCGTTCGTAAATTACACCAACGCACATGAATAATGCCGCAGAAACCAAGCCGTGACTAATCATTTGCATAACTGCGCCATCGATTCCTTGGCGAGTAAAACTGAAAATCCCCATTGTTACAAAACCCATGTGAGCCACGGAAGAGTAGGCAATCATCTTCTTCATATCTTCTTGCATCAAGGCAACCAAAGATGCATAAATTATAGCAATAATACTTAAAGCAAAAACTAAATTAGCAAAATATTCAGATGCTTGCGGAAAAAATGGCAAAGAGAAACGCAGCATTGCGTAGGCTCCAATCTTGATTAAAATCCCCGCTAAAATTACTGAACCAGCGGTAGGAGCCTGCACATGGGCATCGGGAAGCCAAGTGTGAAATGGAAACATTGGCACTTTGATGGCAAAAGATACAAAGAAAGCCAACCAGAGCCATTTTTGATGCTCTAAAACAAGCTGCGGCAATAGATCTTTGAGAACATTAATATCGGTTGAGCCAGTTGTTACATATATATAGATAATGGCAACCAAAAATAAAACTGATCCAAAAAGTGTATAAAGAAAAAATTTGTAAGAGGCGTAGATCCTTTGCTGGCCGCCCCAAATGCCAATTATTAAAAACATTGGGATCAACATCGCTTCGAATAAAACATAGAATAATAATAGATCTATTGCACAAAACGAACCAATGGTGAAGCCTTCTAGCAGCAAGAAGCAGATCACATATTCTTTAACGCGATTGGTTATAGAATTAATGCTAATTGCTAAACAAATAGGTATTAAAAAAGTGGTAAGAATAATCAATAAAATTGAAATTCCATCGATTCCCATATGGTATTGGAAGGCTTTACCTTCTAGGATTCTAAAGATTTCTACGAATTGAAAATCAGCGCTGGATTTATCAAAAGAAAAGAGTAACTTAATTGATAATACAAAAGTAACTAAGCTAATTAAAAGTCCAAAATAATAAAAATTTTTATAATTTTTGCTTTTTAATGGCAGCAATAAAATCGCGGCTGCAATTGGCAAAAAAGTAATTAACGATAAAATAGGAAAACTGTTGATCATTTTGTGATTACTTCGTTAGAATGGCTTGTTAAGCAAATACAAGTGGCGATGATAAAAATATAAATTTACGAATCAATTTAAAAGTGCTTCAGGATAAAAAAAATACTTTATTAGATTTGGCGCAAATAAAATTGCAGCAAAAATTACAAAACCTAGCTTCGAGCCTAAATAATGACTCTCAGGCGAGTTTTTTGGGCAATATATTTGCAGCAAAAAAATTGCAGCCACAGGGGCTTTATATCTATGGCTCTGTAGGCTGTGGTAAAACTATGTTAATGCGAGAATTCTATGATTCTTTGGATAAAACTTCAAAGATTTATTTTCATTTTAATGGCTTCATGCACTCTATACATGAGGCTTTGCGAGATATTCGTCATGAAAAGAAAAAATATCAAGATGAGTTGATCTGGGCTGTAAAAAGAGTCGTTGGTAATAAAAAGGTTTTATGCTTCGATGAGTTCCAAGTGCTTGATATTGCTGACGCGATGATTCTAGGGCGAATTTTTTCTTATCTATTTGAGAAACAAACTATTGTTATTTTTACCTCCAACTCTGCACCGCGTGATCTCTACAAAAACGGGCTTCAGCGCGAGGTTTTTCTTGAATTTGTTAATAAAATTTTGCTTAAATTTTGTGAAATTTTTAAATTAGATAATGCTATTGATTACCGCGCACTATACCGCCAAAGCATTACCAAGAGATATTTTGTTGCAAATCAAAATAATCGCGCGCAAGTTCAAGAAATCATTACTAATGTTACTCAAAATAAACCATTAAAAGCCAAGCAAATAAAGGTTTGGGGTCGTGAGGTAAAAATCAAAAAAACCTTTGAAAAAATTGCCGTAATTAATTTTGATGATATTTGCCGTGTTGAGCTAGCTGCCTCAGACTATCGTGCCATTACCCAAGAATTTGATTTGATATTTTTGCTAAAATTGCCAATTCTTACCAAGGAAGATCGCAATGAATCACGTCGGTTCACGCTTTTTATTGATGAGATCTATGAAAATAAAACTGCTTTAATCATAACAGCAAAAACTAAAATTGAAAAAATATACGGCCATGAGCTAGGAGAGAGCTATTCAGCACGCACAATTTCACGCCTACAAGAAATCAAATCTGATGAATATTGGCAGGCAAGCAAATTTACTAACCAAAAAATATAAAATATGCTAAAATTTATTTTAAAAATATGGCCAGCACTTCTGCCAATTATCATTTATATAATCTGGGTTTTTGTCTTTAAAAAGAATGGCAAAAAAGATTATATTGATGGTGAATATAAGGTTGTAAATGAAAAACCAAAAAACGAGCAAATCGGGGCCTTTTCTCTGCGCAACAGTAGTTTTGTGATAATATTATTCTTAACTTTTCTGCTTATAATCGTTAGTTTGATTTTTATCGTAATAACAACCAAACCGATAATGCTGCAAAACCAAATAGAGCAGACTAAACTTATTGTCGAATAATTGCTTGAATTATTGTAAATAGGGCCTATAATCCGCGCCCACCAGATTTTTATCGACCAAAATAACTTATTGCCACAATGACAGCTGGCTGATTTTTTCAGCGCTATTGGTGTTGCCAAACCCTTATGGGTCTAAGCGATTTAGCTGTTATTGGTAACTAACCAACTAAAAATTAAATTATGTCTAAAAATAACTTACCTAAATTTACTATTAAACAGCTTCTAGAAGCTGGTGTTCACTTTGGCCATAAAAGCATGCGCCGCAACACTAAAATGTCTAAATACATCTACGGAAACCGTAATGGTATTAGCATTATCGATCTTAACAAAACAGCATCAATGCTATATAAAGTGCTTGTTACAGTTAATGAAGTTGCAAAAAATAACGGCCGAATTTTGTTCGTTGCCACTAAAAAACAAGCATCGGCTACAATTGCTGAAGCAGCAAAAAGATGTGGTCAATATTATGTTAACCACAGATGGTTAGGTGGCATGTTGACTAACTGGAAAACAGTTTCGCAATCAATCAAAACATTGAAAAAAATTGAAGAACAGCTTGCTGGCGCAGATATTGATTTCAATAAAAAAGAAAAATTGGTTCTTGAAAGAAAGCGTTTGAAGCTTGAACAAGCTCTCGGCGGCATTAAAAACATGGGCGGATACCCTGATCTAGTGTTTGTAATTGACACTTTCAAAGAAGATCTTGCAATCTATGAAGCTAGAAAACTAAACATTCCAATCATTGCAGTTGTAGATTCTAACTCTAATCCAGATGGAATCACTTATCCAATCCCTGGCAATGACGACTCTGCTAAAGCGATCAAACTTTATTGCAATTTAATTTCTGATGCAATTGTTGCTGGTCTTAGAGATAACCTAGCTGCGGCTGGTGTTGATTTAAGCTCTGTTGCAGAAGGCGCCCTTCCTGATGTTAAGCGTCCGGCCGTTGTTGCAGATGTTAAAAAAACTCATCATGCTAAGCCTGATAAAAAGAAAGAAGTTGCAGCTAAAGTAGAAACTCCAGCTGAAAAAGCAGAAGAAGTAAAAACTGAAAAAAAATCTGAAGAAAAGCCAGCTAAAAAACCAGCTGCAAAAAAAACTACAAAAAAATAATTATCTTGGGGTAGGGGCGTGTTAAATCGCGCTTCTACACAAATAACTAATCTAATCACTTAAATATATGGCAGACTTAAACTTAATTAAAAAACTTCGCGAAGCTACAGGATGCGGCATTGCAGATTGCAATAAAGCTTTGGCTGAATGCCAAGATGATTTTGAAAAATCAGTTGATTGGTTGCGCAAAAAAGGTCTTTCCTCAGCAGTTAAAAAAAGCGGACGCGTTACTTCTGAAGGGCTTGTTGCTGTTCTTGTTGAAGGCAAAAAAGCTGGAATCATTGAAGTCAACTCTGAAACAGATTTTGTTGCTCGCAATCAAAAATTTCAAGATTTTGTAGCTATTTTAGCTAAAAGCGCAATTAACTTTGGCGGCGATATCGAAAAATTCAAAGCTTCTACTTTTGTTGGAAAAAGCATTTCAGTTGATGAAGAAGTTAAAGGTCAAATCGGCGTTATTGGTGAGAACATCAATGTTAGAAGAATTGATTCTCTGCAAGTTACAAATGGCGCAGTTGTTAGTTATGTTCATAATTCAGTATCAGCAAATATGGGTAAAATTGCAGTTCTGGTTGCTCTTGAATCTGACGTTTCTGCGGATAAATTAGCAGAATTTGGCAAATTAATTGCAATGCATATTGCGGCAGCAAAACCCGATTCTCTTAGTATTGAATCAGTTGAGCCAGAAAAATTAAAAAGAGAAACAGATGTTTTAAAAGATCAGGCACGCGCTTCTGGCAAGCCTGAAAGCATCATTGATAAAATGATCGAAGGTAGAATCAGAAAATATTACGAAGAAGTCGTTCTTCTTGAGCAGCTTTTTGTGATGGATGACAAAATGAAAATCAAAGATTTACTTACAAAATTTAGCAAAGAAAATAGCGATACTAAAATCACTGGGTTTAAACTTTTTATACTTGGTGAAGGTATTGATAAAAAAGAAAATGATTTTGCGGCAGAAGTTGCGTCAATGACTCGCTAGCTAATCGAATTTTTTTTGTATATTTTTAGTGCTTTTAAAGGCGAAAATAAATTTTGGCATCAAAGGGCCAAAGAAATCTTAAATTCATTATTTCATGCCAACTAAATCTGATCTAAAATTTAAAAGAATCCTCTTCAAAGTTTCTGGTGAAGCGATGATGGGAGATAAGGGTTTTGGTCATGATGCGGTTGCTGTTCAAAAAATATGTAGTCAAATTATCGCAGCTCACAAGTTGGGCTGCGAAATTTGTGTTGTTGTTGGAGGTGGAAATATTTTTCGGGGAGTATCACAAGCCGCTGCTGGAATAGAGCGCGCCAGTGCTGATTATATGGGAATGTTGGCCACTTGCATTAACGGAATCGCCTTGCAAAGTGCGCTAGAAAAGCTCGGGATTGATACCCGCATGCAATCAGCAATTCAAATGAACAACATCTGCGAGCCTTATATTAAGCGCCGTGCCGCCCGCCATCTAGAAAAAAACCGTGTTGTAATTTTCACCGCCGGAACTGGCAATCCATTTTTTACTACAGATACCGCATCAGTTCTTCGTGCTGTAGAAATGGGCTGCGATGCTATTCTTAAAGGCACGCAGGTTGATGGTGTTTATTCTGCTGATCCTAAACTCGATAAAAATGCGGTGCATTATGATAAAATCAAATATATTGATGTGCTAAAACAAGATTTAAAGGTGATGGATCAAACCGCGATTACTCTTGCTAAAGATAACAAATTGCCGATTATAGTATTCTCTATTAAAGGTGAAGATGCATTGTGTAACGTGGTTGTGGGTAAGGGCAAATTTACAATTATTAATTAAATTTTAAGCGGGTGGCTTAGCTACTGCCAAAATAAATATATCCTATGTCAGGACATTCGCAATTTGCCAATATCAAGCACCGTAAGGGTGCGCAAGATGCCAGGAAAGCAAAATTATTCACTAAAATTATCCGCGAAGTTACTGTTGCCGCTAAATCTGGCCAACTTGATCCCAATTTTAATCCGCGTTTGCGCAGTGCTATTATTGATGCAAGAGTTAATAATATGCCAAAAGATCGCATTGAAGCAGCAATAAAAAAAGTGGCCTCAGGAAACTCTGGCGATAATTTTGATGAAATTCGCTATGAAGGTTATGCGCCGGGAGGCTTTGCTGTTATTGTTGAGGCGCTAACCGATAATCGCAATCGTACGGCAAGTGAAGTGCGCAGCATTTTTACTAAGGGTGGTGGTGCTTTGGGCGAAACCAATTCGGTTTCATTTATGTTTGATCATGTTGGCTTAATTAAATATGATATAAAAGTTGCCGAGGCAGAAAAAATGTTTGAAGCCGCGATTGAAGCGGGTGCAGATGATATTGAATCTTCGACTGATTGTCATTTTATTTTTACTGCAACAGAAAATTTAAGTTCTGTTCGCGATAAACTTGCTGCAAAATATGGCGATGCCTTAAGTGCAAAATTAGAATGGAAAGCAAAAAGTTTAACTGAAATTTTTGATCCTGAGCAAGCACAAAAATTATTGAAAATGATTGATGCATTAGAAGAATGCGATGATGTTCAAAATGTTACCGGAAACTACTCTTTCGCGGCTGAAATTGAAGATAAATTATGATTTTATCACGCAAAAAAAATATATTATTGATTATATTTTTTGTTGCGATTCTATTGATGCCTATTCTTGATAATATTTTTAATTTTTCTCCCATTCAAAATCTTTTTGAAAAAAGATTTCTTGCTTCTATACCAGAAAAACCGCGCAACGTGTCTGAATTTGCTAAATATTCTAAAAAATTTGAAGAGTTTTTTAATGATAATTATGGCTTTCGTAAAAGTTTGATTTTTACGAATAGCCAAATAATGGATAATATTTTTAATGAATCACCAAGCTCTAGTGCCTTAATTGGTAAGGATGAGTGGTTTTATTTTGATAATCAAAATTCATTTTTAGATGCGCAGGGCTTGGCAAAATTGGATGACCAAAAAATTGCTCTTATGGTAAAATCTTTTATTAAAAATTGGCAAATTCTGCGTGCTAAAAATATTGATTATTTAGTGGTAATTGCGGCGGATAAAACTTCTATTTATCCCGAATTTTTGCCTGACTTTATTAAAATTTCTAACAAAGAGCATCGGATTGATAAATTTATTAATGCACTTAAAAAAGATGCCCCAAGCTTTCCTGTGCTTGATTTGAGGCCATTTTTAAAAAAGGCAAAAAAACATGAAATTATCTATCACAAAACTGATGCTCATTGGAACAAGCGCGGGGCCTATGTTGGTTATTCTGAAATTATGCAAAAGATGAATCATCTGTATCTCCAACGTAAGCATTTTGTCAATGTTGAGGGCATGATGGATGATGGCGATATTTCTTATGTTATAGGTATTAAGGCAGAAAATATCGATTATAATTTAAAAGAGAATTTTGTACCAAATTTTTATAGCGTTAATCCTACAGAAGCAGATTATAGGCTATTCCATAAGCCAGCGGTATATCGCAATTATAACAAAAATTTACCAATTTTATTTGTTTACAAAGATTCATTTTTTGATAATATGATGGAATTCTTTGCTAATAATTTTTCACAAAGTTATTTTGTTAATGAATTTCCTTGTGATTTGAATATAGAAATCATACAAAAATATCGCGCCAATATTGTGATTCAGCAGTTTTGGGAAGGGCGGATAGAAGAGGTCGCAAATGAATGTAGATTGGATAAAAATATCTTAGAAAATTAAACGAATTATTTAATTAAATTTTAAAATGAAAAAACTAAAAATTGTGATCATCGGCGCTTCTGGATACACCGGTGCAGAGCTTATCAGAATTTTACTAAATCATCCAGATGCTGAAATAAAAGCCTTGGTTGCCAATAGCAATGCTTCACAAAAAATAGAAGAAATTTATCCACATTTTGGGCATTATAATTTGCCAACTTTAGTAAAAATTGATGAAGTTGATTTTGCTGATATCGATGCAGTGTTCTGCTGTTTGCCTCATACGACTAGCCAAGAAGTTATTGCAAAATTAATATCTGATAAGAAAAATTCACATTTAAAAATATTTGATCTTTCTGCAGATTTTAGATTAGAAAATGTTGAGAATTATAAAAAATGGTATGGTCATGAACATGTGGCTAAGGGCCTGCAGAAACAGGCTGTTTATGGCCTATCGGAAATTCATAGAAATAAAATTAAGAAATCAAATTTGATTGCTTGTCCTGGTTGTTATCCAACATCGGCGCTACTTCCGCTAATTCCATTGCTTGAAAATAATTTAATTTTGCCAAAGGGAATCATTATTGATTCCAAGTCTGGCGCTACTGGGGCAGGTAGATCGCTTAAAGTTGGAAATTTATTTTGTGAAATAAATAATTCAGTTAAAGCCTATTCAATTGGCAAACACAGACATACTGGCGAGATTGAACAAGAACTTGGCAAGGCATACGGGTCAAGCCTTGAAGTTGATTTTACTCCGCATTTAATTCCAATTAATAGAGGAATTATTTCAACAATTTATGCTGATATTAACCCAAAATATTCGTTACAAGATATTAAAAATTGTCTTCAAACAAAATATGCGGATGAATATTTTGTTCGAGTAATTGATGGTGAGCCAAATATTTCAGATGTGGTTGGTACAAATTTTTGTGTGATGGCGGCGCATCAAAATAGAGCTGGCGGCAAAGTGATATTGGTTTCGGTGATTGATAATTTGTGCAAAGGCGCCTCTGGTCAGGCGGTGCAGAACATGAATATTGTTTTTGGGTTTGATGAAAAATCTGGATTGGAATTTGCGCCACTATTTCCCTAGAAATCGTTAGCTATAGTTTTTAGTTAAATTTGGATTGCGAATATTTTTGTAAATTTATTTTCAATAAAACTTTTAAGTTCGTCGCAAAATTTGGGCGATCCTGATTTTTAATTTTATAAAATGCCGGCAACAATTTTTGCACCAATCACATTTCCAACTAAAGCTGGCGTTTCTCTTATAAGAATTTCTGGAGAAAAAACGCGTGAATGCCTAGAAACTCTTGGTGTTGCAAAAATTCCCAATGCCAATGAAATAAAATTCTGCAAAATTTTTGATCCAAAAAATGCAGAATTAATTGATGAAACATTAATTTCTTTTTTTAAAGCGCCCAATAGTTTTACTGGTGATGATGTTGCTGAGATCAGTATTCACGCCTCTTCCTTTATTCTTAAAAAGATTTTTCAGATTTTATCGGGCATTGAAAATGTGCGCATGGCTGAGGCTGGAGAATTCAGTAAAGTTGCATTCTTAAATGGTAAAATTGATCTAGTGCAAGCAGAGGCGATTCCTGATTTAATTGCCTGCGAAACCTCATCACAGCACAAGCAATCACTAAAACAATTGCAAGGTGATCTTGGAAAAATCTATGAAAATTGGCGTCTGCAAATTATTGAGCTGCTTGCTTTAATTGAAAGCTGCATTGATTTTCCTGATGAAGATTTGCCACAAAATATTATTGATGATATATCTCGCAAACTGCTGATTTTAAAGGATCAAATAGCTTCTCATCTAGATGATAAAAAGCGTGGACAAAAAATTAAAGATGGATTAAGCCTTACTATTATTGGTTCTCCCAATGTAGGAAAATCTAGTTTGTTGAATTTTTTAGCAAAAAGTGAAGTAGCAATTGTTTCGGAAATTGCTGGAACAACGCGTGATGTAATTGAAATTCACCTAGAAATCGCAGGTGTTGCAATAAAAATAGCTGATACAGCGGGCCTTCGTGAAAGCAAAGATAAAATTGAACAAGAGGGAATTAGAAGAGCTTATAAAAAAGCTGCTGAGGCTGATATTAAGCTGCTTGTTCTTGACGCTATGAATCCAAAAATTTCTGCCGCAGAGAAAAAAATGATTGATGAAAATACGATAATTATTGTAAATAAAATTGATTTAATAAAGCTTAAAACTGCCAATAATTTGTTAGAGCTAGATAATAAAAATTTGATCAATCTATCAATTAAAAAACAACAAAACACTGATTCGCTGATTCAAAAACTTGAGGAAAAAGTATTAGAGCTTTTACCTAAACAATCTTCGCCACTAATCACTCAAGAGCGCTATCGGCACTGCTTAAGCAAGGCTATTAGTGCTCTAGACGATTTTTCTCTTGATAAAAATATTGAACTTGCCGCAGAAGATTTGCGTATCGCCTCTTATGCAATTGCAAAAATCACCGGACGAATTGATGTTGATGATATTTTAGATGTGGTGTTTTCCAAATTTTGTATAGGAAAATAAGCGGCCACTAAATAGCCGCAAATTTTATTTTTTGTTTTTTAATTCATACACTCTTTTTGCTAAATCGTTGATGAATTGTTCCATTCCTTTTTCTGAGATGGCAGAATTAAATTCTGATCTTTGAGTTTCAATTAAGCTGATGCCTTCAGTAACAAAATCAAGTACTGCAAGCTTGCCATTGCGTTCTTTAACGCGAAATTGAACATTGATGGCAGTGGTAGAGTCTTTTGGCCAAAAATTGCATTTTGCAACATAAAAGCCCCCTTGCTGATCAACGGAAATAACGTTAAAACTTTTGCCATTATAATTTTTAAATTTTGGTCCATAAGTATTGATCATAAATTGGCGGTAGAGCTCCATGAAGCGAGTACGTTGGGCTTCGCTGGCATCTTTATAGTTTTTTCCTAACACAAAATGTCCAATCCAAGCTGTATCAATAACGCGATCAATTTCTGCAATAATTTTTTGTTTTTTAGCGCTTTCAGAAGTTTGTTTTTCTGCGGCGATTGAAATTATTTTGTTGCCAAGATGGTCAATAAATTTTATAACATTATCAGAAATATTGACGGTTTGAGCCAAGGCTGAGTTTGTTAAAAAAGTAAAAACTATTAGTGCTATGATTTTTTTCATATTATTTATTGTTTTATTTTTTGATCTCGTTGTTGAATATAAACACTTCGAAGTGTGGCATATAAATCGAAGGAGTCTTTTTTAGCCTCTGCAATTGGATCAAGCAATTGTTCTCTTAAATCTAGTGCAATGAGTGTAGCGTCTGCGGTTCTGTATTCGATACTAATTGCATCGGTAGAGCCGCCAATTTTGAGAAGATTAAAGCCCATAGGATCGACTGATCTATCAATAATATATCCTCCAAAATCACGACTAGTGCTTGGTCCTAGTATTGGAAGCATTAAATAGGGGCCGTTTTTTACGCCATAATATCCAAGGGTTTGGCCAAAATCTTCTTCCTCATATTTAATTTTTTTATTGCCAGCAACATCAAATAATCCAGCAATTCCGATAGTGCTATTGATTAAAAAATTTGAGGAAGTTGCGAGACCATTTTCTACTTTTCCCTGAGCAAAAGAATTTAGCGCTGACAATGGCAAAGTAAGATTTGTTACAAAATTATGCAAAGATGTTCTGACTGCTTTAGTGGTGTAATCACGATAAGCACGAGCTACCGGCTCAATTAAATAGATATCCAGCGTGTTATTGAAAGCAAAAATTTTGCGATTCATTTTTTCTAGCGGATCGGAGATTTCTTTTTGTGTGTTTTTAGTGAACTCTGCTTCGTAAGTTGCAAATTCATCATCATAAGATTGTTGGTTGTTTTGTTCGATTTGCGCAAAAGAAAGAGTGCCGTAAAAGCTGAAAGCAATAATCAATGTAATTAAATGATTATTGGGCATTTTATTAAATTTCTCCTCGATTGATTTTGTCGAGAAGGTCTTGTGCCTTTAAATCATAGTCTGGTTTTTTGACTAAAAGCTCAGTTAGAATTTTTTTTGCTTCAAAAGGGCGTTTGTTTAAAGATAATGAATATGCCAATTGATAGTAAGCATCAAAATGTTCTGGCCAGAATTTTTTAATAAAACGAAATCGAAAAATTGCATCTGAAATATTACCTTTTTCTAGGTGTTTTAAACCAAGATTGTAGTTGGTTTCAAGTAACTTAGATACTTTTGTTTTAATGTCGCCAAATTCATCTTTGGTTTCTTGAATTTTTGTTTTCAAGAAATTAGTAAAGTTACGGGCTTTGTCTTGCATTTTTTGCACAATACTAACTTTATTCTCTATAGTTTGAGCCTTATCTTTATCTTCAGATTTGCCGATGATAGCTTTTTTAAAAATTTTAAACATATTTTATTTTTTAAAAATCAAATAACATAAATGCCAAGAAGCAATATTATTACTATTCTGTGAAAAGAAAAGATTAAATTTTTGTAGACTTTTTTTTGTGATAATTATTTTTGAATTTTCTGAATAATTAGTGCCTATTTTTTTGAATTCTTTTAATGCCCCAACAGCATTTTGATATTTTTGGTTAACAATGTCTGATATAAAAAAATTTTCTTTAAAGCCAAGATCTAATAAAATTTGTCTTATAGAAGCCTGATTAGCAAGGTTTCTCATCATAAAATTGCAGCCAGATTTTTTGCTAGCATCTTTGATTTCAGAAAAAGTTTGTTCAGTTGGTAGGCAAAAAATTATCAAGCCATTTTGTTTTAATAGTAACTGTAAATTTGTAAATAATTGCTCAAAATTGTCAATCCATTGTAGGGCAAAGGAAGAAAAAATTATATCAAAAGTTTCATTATTTTTAAATGGTAAATTTTCGATATCAGCGAGGATTGGCGTGACATTTTTTGGTCTATCTTGCCATTGATTAAGCATCTTTTCAGCAAAATCAACCTCAAATATTTTAAGATTTTTTTGAAATAACAAAAGATTTTTTGCGATAAAACTTGTGCCTGAGCCAAGATCCAGAATGGTTGCATCATCGATGATATAATCTTTTGCTAAATCACATAATTTTTTTGCAGCGGTTTTTTGAAGCAAGGCACAATCGTTGTAAATTGCCGCTTTGTTGCTAAAATTATGTTGAACGGTTTTTTTATTTATCACACAGTTTTTTTTGCTTCACTTTCGATGAGGCTTACGATGTGATCGACTAAATCATCGCTACTAACCTTGTGATCAGGATGGCCATTCATATAAACATTATGGCGTCCGCCACCGCCACCAGTAATGCCAATTTGCGTGTGAGCAGCTTCGCCAAGACCATTAACCACGCAGCCCAAAATTGAAATTGTTAGCGGAGTTTTTATATGTTCGACGCGCTTCTCAACAGCCTCAACGGTTTTTATTACATCAAATGCTTGTCTGGCACAAGAAGGACAAGAAATTAAGTTTACACCACGATGGCGCAAGCCCAATGTTTTGAGGATTTGGTAGGCAACTTTTATTTCTTCTTTTGGATCTGCAGAAAGTGAAACTCGCATAGTATCGCCAATGCCAGCCCAGAGTAAGGTTCCGAGACCAATTGATGATTTTACTGTTCCTGCGGCTAGGCTTCCTGCTTCAGTTATTCCGATATGTAGGGGATAATCACAAACCTCTGCGAGCTTACGATAAGCGGCTACAGCTAAGAAAACATCAGAGGCTTTTACACTAATTTTGAAGTTAAAAAAATCATTATCTTCGAGAATCCTCATATGGCGCTGAGCAGATTCTACAAGGGCTTCTGGCGTTGGTGTACGATATTTATTGAGTAAGTCTTGCTCTAAAGAACCAGCATTAACTCCGATACGAATACTACAGCCATAATCTTTTGCGGCCTTTATTACTTCGCGAATTTTTTTATCACTACCAATGTTTCCTGGATTGATGCGTAGGCATTTGACGCCAGCCTCGGCGGCTTCAATGGCTCTTCTATAGTGAAAATGAATATCGGCAATGATTGGCACTTGGCAGTGTGGAACTATATGCTTTAAGGCTTCAGCCGATTCTTTGTCTGGTACAGAAATGCGCATTAATTCTGCTCCAAGCTCTGCGCATTCGTTAACTTGTTGGATTGTAGCCCGCACATCAGTTGTTTTTGTGTTGGTCATTGATTGCACCGAAATTGGCGCATCGCCACCAATCGCAACTTTGCCAATAAAAATTTGGCGAGACTTGCGACGATTAATGGTGCGGTAAGGTCTTATTTCGTTTAGTTCTTGCACTGGTTTGCTTTAATTTAGGAAGATATTTTTTTAATGAAGGACAAGATATCCTTTTGTTCGGTTTCTAAAGTTTTTAATAAAAATGTCTGATCTGATTTTAAGATAGAAATTATTGAAGTAAAGTCTTTAAAGCCACTACCAGTATAGTTTTGTAAGCTTTTAATTTTATTAATTTGTAAATAGCTTGCAACTATAAATAAGCGAAAGATTATTGATGATGGCTCTGAGAGAGCTTTAAAATCAGGTATTTCTGAGTTATTGGCAGAAAATACTACAATATTTTTTAAATTTGTTAAAATCTCAGAATATTTCTTATTTTGCATTTTTGTCGCAAAATCTGTCAAATTATCAAAAAATTCAAAATAAAATTTTTCTAAGTTTTTTTCATTCATTTTAAAAATATCTTCCCAGAGCTCTGGGCTTGAATTATCAAGCCTAAAGGCAGCTTTTATAAAATCATTCTCTTGTTTTTTTGGAGAAAATTCTTTGGTTAAGAATGATAAAAATTGTGGCAAATGTGAAACTAAGGCATAAATTTCATCATGAGCCTTAGCATCAATAAAATCAGGCTTTGCTCCAATTTTATTTGCTAGATTTTCAACGATTTTTATAGATTTTTCTGAGCTATGTTTTCCTTTGCAAATAATAAATTTTCTATCAACAAATAAATCTACCGAAGAGTTCTCGAAGCCTGATTTATCTGATCCAGCAATGGGATGACAAGCAACAAAATTTTTCTGTAAATTTTGTGGTAATTTTTTTAAAACTTCTTCTTTAAGTGATCCAAGATCAATAATTATACTATTTTGAGGATTTATCTCAGAAATTTTTTGCAATATATCCTTGTAAAAGGCGAGTGGAGTTGCAATTGCGATCAGGTCAAAATCCTTTAAAACATCATCGAGAACGACGAATCCATTGATTGTTCCGGATTTTTTTGCAAGGTTAATTGTCTCGATATTTGTATCGAAAGCCCAAATTTCTTTTGCAGCCTTGTTGTGGCGCAATGCTTTAGCGAAGGATCCGCCAATTAGTCCAAGTCCGATAATTAAAATTTTATTCATTTATTGCAATTTTTTTTTTATTAAATAGGCTAGTTGTTATATTAAAATCTTTTTACATAATGTAGACTATGAAAAAAATAACCACTAAAATAAGTACTATTTTCTTGGCTTTAATCCTGATTTCCTCTTGTTCTACAAAAACTTTGGATATCAAAAGCCCATGCGTATCAAATGATGATGGCCCTTGTGGACCAAAAAAGCCTATAAATAATTGGTGGCTTGATAAATCAGTTTAATCAATAATCAAATAATAAATTAATATGTCTTTTGCAGATAAATACGCTAAAAAACCCGCAGTAACTTCAAAAAATGTTTTGGAGGAGGCGCAAAAATCTAAAAGTAGTATTTCTGATATGGCTGTATCTAAGCCCGTTGTGCCTTTAAAGCAAATTGATCCGCAAAAAAAGATGCAGGCTGATTTAATCTATCTAGTCAAAGGTATCGATGCTGAGCGCAATGCTTGGTATTATGTTTTGGTTGAGCGTTTAAAATTGCAGCTTTTTCTTAAGGCTTTAAATGATGATATCATTCATCTCGAGAATTATGGCAAAATCCTGCATTCAGCCTATGGAGATGAGCCGCCGGTTGAAATAACCAACAAACTAAAAGAAGAATACGGAATCAAATAATGAAAAAACTTCACCTTTCTCTGGTCATAATCGCATCGATTTCTGCTGGATTTTATTCTGCTTTTTCGATATCTCAAATTCAAATTAAGCCCCTCAAGGTTTCTACTGATGGTGATTTTACTAATCAAAAAAGTTTTCTTGATGATATTGTTGTTCGTGTAAAAAAAGAATATGTTGAAGAAAAAACTGATCGTCAGCTTTATGAATCGGCAGCAGATGGTATTTTAACAGCGCTTGATCCACACTCTTCTTATTTAAATGAAGAGGCTCTCAAAGAGATGCAAGTGCAAACCAAAGGCGAATTTGGCGGCTTAGGCATTGAAATTACCCTGGAATCTCAAGTTGTAAAGGTTGTAACTGCGATCGATGATACACCAGCTTTTAAGGTTGGTATCAAATCTGGAGATTACATTACTAGAGTTGATGGAAAAACAGTTGTTGGACAATCAATTGATGAAGTTGTTAAAAAATTGCGTGGCAAACCTGGTACTGAAGTTAAGATTACTATTATTCGTAAAGGTGAAAAAGCCCAGCTTGAAAAAACTATCAAACGCGAAATTATCAAAGTAAAAGCTATTAAATCTGCTAGTTTCAAAGAAGTCGCCTATATTAAGGTTAGCACCTTCTCAGAACAAGCTGCGCAAGGCTTAATAACAGAATTACAAAAATTAAAAACACAAATTGGAGAAGGAAATCTTAAAGGATTAGTTTTGGATTTAAGAAATAACCCCGGTGGTCTTTTGGATCAAGCAAATAAAATTAGTGAGCTTTTTTTAGATAAGGGAAAAACCATAGTTTCAATTTCTGGACGCGATAAATCAGAAAGTAAAAATTATGTTGCTGAGCAAAATGAAGCCTTGATACCAAATGTTCCAATTGTGGTGTTGATCAATGAGGGATCAGCTTCTGCATCTGAAATTGTTGCGGGTGCTTTGCAAGATAATAAGCGCGCAATAATCATGGGCATTAAATCTTTTGGTAAAGGATCTGTGCAAACAGTGATTCCTCTTGCGCAAAATCATGGCGCTTTGCGTCTTACGACCTCGCTATATTACACACCAAGCGGCAAATCAATTCAAGCGCATGGAATTGAGCCAGATATCATTGTTAGTGATGCAAAAATTTCTCAAGGCGAAAAAGTCCTTGAGCGTGATTCTGAAGCTGATTTAAAAGGTCATATTGAAGTACAGCTACAAAAAGAAATTGAAGAAGCTAAAGCGACTCAAATTAAAGATGATAATATTAAGCTTTATGAGCAAGACTATCAATTGGCGCGCGCCATAGATGTATTGCGTGGAGTTAATGTTTACAAAAAAATCAAATGATTTTCTTTCGAGTTTTTATTTCTGTAATTTTTTTTATCTCTCTAATCTGCTCTGCAAATGCTGAAACTGGCTTTATAATAGCTAAAGTTAACAATCGTGTCATTTCTTTTTCTGATCTTGAAGATCGTTATAATTTTGTTATCTCCGAATCAAAAATCAAAGTAAATTCTTCTGAAGAAAAGCGATTATTGCTCAATCAAATTATTGATAAAATGATTGATGAAGAGCTTATTCGACAAGAAGGCGATAAGTTGCACATAGAATTAACTAATGCTGAAATTGATGGCGTTGTTGAATCTTTAGCTGAAAGACAGAAAAAAAATACCGCTAATTTAAAAAAATATTTTGCTAGTAAAAAAATATCTTTTTCTGCTTATCGCAATCAAATTAAAGCAGATTTAATTTGGTCACAAATTATTTCTAATTCCGTGAAATCACGCATTAAAATTACTGATTCTGAGATTAAAGAGTTTTTAGAGCAGCAAAAATTAAATACTGATATTACAAAATTTTTGATTGCAGAAATTTTTATCCCAGATGAAAAAGATGCAAAGCTTCTGGCAACAAAGCTAGTTGTGGAATTAAAGCATGGCGCAAATTTTAAAACTATTGTTAAACAATTTTCTCGTAGCCCTACATCTGAGGGTGACGGCGAGATCGGCTGGGTTTCTCGCGCTGATATTGATATTAAAATTTATGATTCAATTAGTGCTTTGGATAAAAACGAATATTCTGATCCGGTATTTTTATCGGATGGCTACTATATTTTTAGATTGCTTGATAAAAAATCAGTGACTGAATTAAAAGAAAATGATGCGGCCGAAGCGCGTAAAAAAATATTTACGAGAGAGTTGGGGACGGAATCAAAAAGCTATTTGATCGATTTGCACAAAAATTCTTTTATTGAAGCTGATCGTGAGAAGTTGCTGCGCTTGATGTAATTGCCTCAATAGTTTTAAATCCCATCAAATAAATTTCTAATACTAACTGGCACAAAGGCGCTTACTTTGTTGGTTTCGAATGTAGCTTCTCTTTTAGGATCTAATTTTTTATATTCATATTTGATTCCAAACAATCCACCGCCTTCGCCGCCAGTAAATATGCCACTAATTACTCCGCCAATCAAAGGAATTTTTCCAATTCCAAAAAGATTGTTAATTACAAATCCAGGAATAATCATTCCTTTAATATCATAAGTATTATCAGAAAGATTTATTAATCCCTTAGCTGTAACGCCAATTTTGTAATTATTCGCTATAAATGAATCTATCTGAAGGTTCATTTTGCTAAAGGTAAAATTGAGCTTCACTGTATTAAAAATAGTTTTATTATTAGAAAAAATCGTATCTTTAATGGTAGAAAAAAGTGTATTTTTTGCTAAGAGTTTAGTGATATTGTTTTCATAGAAAGTTATATCATTATCAATTTTAACCTCACCAATAAAGGTTGGCAAAGTGTTGGTTATTTGATTGGTGATTTTAATTTTTGCACTTCCTCCAAAAATTGTATCTGAAATATTTAAGCCCTCAGCCAGATATCCAACATCAGTAACTGCGCCTATAATAGTTGTAAAATTTTCTTTTGGTTTGCGCTCAGTGGTATATAAATTAAGGCTTTGTTGTTTGCTATAGTTGGTTTTGATAGTGCTGTTGTAAAAAATTCCATTAACATAATTTAATGATAGATACAACTTGTTGAGATATTTTTTATTAACCAATAGCACCTTATCTATAGCAACCTTAAGAGAGATCCTTCCCGCATCATTTGAAGAGCTGGTAAATGGTAGTTTGTTTTGAAGGAAGGCGGCTAAATTTAAAATTTTTCCACTAACAGAAATTGTTTGTGATTTTTGTTTCTCATTATTTTGGTAGGAAAAAGAATAATTATTTTTGCCAAAGTTTTGATTTTTTAAATTAAGAGCTGTAAGTATGAATGGAGCGGTTCCAAATGATATATCGCCAGATAGCTTTGCTTCAGCAATTATTGATTTTTTATTTTCAATAATATTATCTTTTTTCCACAAATTAATATTTTTTAATTGAATATTATCATCGTCAGAAACAATAAAAGAAAAATTAATTCCACTGGGGATTGATAGTTTTTTATCAATATCAAATGCCTTAAATTCCAAGGTAGCAGCTGTTAAATCAATTGAGGTAATAAAGCTGTTGCTATTGAAGTTTTTAACAGAATTTACAGCGATGGCACCTTTTACATAAACATTATTAAGATTTTCTATTTTTTCATTGGCTAAAATATAAATATCTTTTAGGGCAACTGTTTCTTGTAGAGGAATTTTAATAGTGAAATTTCCAACGGCGCTTCCATTGAAATATTTTTCTATTTCTGCGGCAAAAGATGATTTATAATCAGCATGCTTTATACCATCTGCAGCATTGCCAGAAAGGTTTCCAGCAATATTTAATATTGTGATTGGGGAGCTAAAATCGTCGATTGCAACATTAGCATCATAAATTTTGCTGCCCAATACATCGGCGCCTGCAATAGCAATATTCATTTGATTTTTTGTAAATACTGCCATTCCTTTTAGAGCAGTAATTTTTGGGAAATATTCATTATAATTTAGGCTTAAATTAGTGAAGGAAATTTGCGAATCAATTCTATCAAGATTGGTAACTCCAGCTATTGTTGATAGAGAAAATTTTGCAAATGCATTTTCAATTTTTCCATCACTAATATGTGCAACTACCCATTTTCTTATATCTTGACCAGGAATAGAAATTGGCCAAAAGCCCTCTATTTGATTGGTTGGAACATTTGATAGCCTAATATCAAAATTTGATTTTTTATTCTGAGTACTCTGTAAATTAGTAACATAAAGTGACATCAATAAGTGTTTTTCTTTTATTGTGCTTTGATTATTTTTATCCGCATCAAGATCAGCTTCGATAGATGATAAATTAAGAACATCAAGATCATTATTATAATCGCCACTTAATATTAAATTTGAGAAATTAATTTTTTTACTAAAAAATTCAGGTAAATCAAAATAACCATTTTTGGCTTGAGCTTTAAAAGAGAGGCCGTGAATTTGTTGGTTTTTTATTATGAGAGTTGCGGTAGCGTTTATCGATGTATTGACTTGATAAATAGCAGCTAAAGCGGGGTTTAAACTGGCAATTGACCCAGTTGATAAATTTGATAAGGCGAGAGCGCAAAGAGTGCTATCTTGCGCATTAAATTTACAATTTGCGTTTAAATGAATGTCAGAACCATGGTTAAAGCTTACAATGTTTACTGATGAAATTTGTAAAGCCTCATTAGAAAATCTATTTTTTGATTCAACTTTAATACGAGATTCTTTGAGAAATATTTCGGTATCAGATTTATTTTCTTTTCTAATAATAAATTTTAGATTCTGCATTTCAAAAATTTTAATTAGAAGTCTATCATTTTTGATTGCCGATAAAAAACTAATTAATGGCGCAGAATAAATCAGTGGGTTTTGCGGGTCGCTAGCCGCCTTATCTAATGTGGTGTTGCTAGAGGGATGAAAAATAATTGTTGGATCGATAACTTTTATTTTACTTGGAGTAAAATTTAGCAATATAACATTATATAAAGGCAGCTCTCCCTCAATAACAGGTATCTCAAATTCTTGACTAGTGCCATCATCATTTAATTTGTTAATTTTTAAATTATTAACTGAAATTTTGAAGCTTCCATATTTTGTGAAGCCAATATAAGAGCTATCGATTGCAATATCTTTGCCGAAGTTTTCTTGAAGATATGTTTCAACTTTTTTGGTAATGTAGGGAAAAGATTTTGGTTTTGCTGAAACTAAAATTATAAAATAAAGCAAGATCAATGAAATAAAAAGTATAACAAAAAAGTTTATTTTATAGAATAAACTAATTTTATTTTTTTTGACATGAAGACGGGAAGCCTTGTTGTAATTGGCTTCCTCATGATTGGTATGTTTTTTATTTGACATTTATCACAAATATTAAATCTTGCTCCAAGGTAATTTTGTATCTACTTTTCCATGAATAAAAACTACCTTACATATTAGATCATACATAGTGGTTTTTCTTTTGGTAAAGCTATGAATTTGAATCCACATAATAGATAAAAATCCAAAGAATATATTAAATGGTGTATGGGTAATGGCATGGAATAATGTTAAGTTATTATTTACCAAGAATACAAAAATATAAATAATATAAATAATTGGCAGTATCGATAAAATATAGTGAAGGACTGCTGTGCCGAAGCCAATTTTTAGATGATTTGCTTTTACAATTTGGATATTCATGACTCTTTTGCCAATAGTGGCTTGCCAAGCTGAAGAATTGAGGTAAGCGTGATAAACCAAGCCAATTGATAGTATGATAAAATAAAAAAATAACATTTCACGAAAAGCGAAATGATGGATGATATATTCAATATGTTCTGGATTATTTTTGATCACTTCAGTGCCAAAATGTTCGTGAAAATCTGCTATAAATTTTGCAATAGTATTGTTAATCCACAGAACTCCAAGAAGTTGCGCTATAACAATTCTAAAAAACATTACAATCATCATATCAATTGAAATTGCAGTGCTTCTTTTAAAGGAGCTGACATATTCTACATCATTAATGCTGGTAGCCATATTTAGAAAAATTTATTGGCTTATCACTGTTATCAAGTATCGTGACAGTCGGTTTTTTTGTGGCATTTTTTAAATAGCCAATGGCAGTGATTTTTATTTTTAAAGTTTTTGCTAACCGTAAAATCTTTTTTTCAGCAGATTTTTTCGCTGTAAAGATTAACTCATAATCGTCTCCAGCACTAATTAAATCAAGTGGAGAAATGCTCTTAGGTAAAGTTTTTTTTGTAATTGTAAGAGGAATTCTGCTTTGATAAATAAATGCTGATAGATTTGATTCTTCGCAAATATGCTGTAAATCAGCCAATAGACCGTCAGAAACATCAATAGCGCAGTGCGAGAGATTCTGTGAGGCGAGGGATTGTCCTAGTTTGATTCTTGGAGTTGGAAAAAAGTGCCGTGCTAAAAAATATTTTTTTTCGTCAGCGATCAAATCAAGTTTTGAACCTCGTGCCAACATTAGCCCTATAGCGGCGTCGCCAATATTTCCTGAAACAAAAACTATATCATCTTTTTTGCCATTTTTACGCAATAAATTTTGATTTTCTTTAACTATACCAAGAATTGTTATTGAAAAAAACAATTTGCTAGATGTTTTTACTGTATCACCACCAATTAAAGAAATGCCAAATTCATCTTGTGATTCTTTAAGACCGCGAGCGAATTCTGTAAAAAAAGATTTATCCATTTTATTATCTTTAGAGAATCCTAACATGTAATAAATTGGCTTTGCGCCAGCGGCAGCAATATCAGAAAGATTGGATCGCAACAACTTGGAGGCAATTTTAAATCCGCCATCTTTTCTTAAAAAATGAACATCTTCAACAATCATATCTTTGCTGATAACCAAGTCTTCTCCTTTTTTTAAGGAAATTTTTGCTACATCATCAGCCAAGTTCTGCGCAGCTGCAACAGAGTTTGTTAGTGGTTTAAAAAATTCATCAATAATAGAGAATTCGGCTATATTTTTTGCCATTCTTAAAGTTAATTATGTTGAAAAATCAATAATTATTCTAGTTGTAATAAAGTGATTCAATATCTTTCCTATATCAACTTCTTTTTTTATTTTTTTACAAATTTTTTGATAGACTTGATAAAGTTTTTTACCCTCACCAATTTCAATTAAAAATAAAAATTCAGTTTCAGATAGCTCTGTAACCAATGGTTGCATGCTATTGGCCACTAGTATAAATTCTGCTTTTTTGCTGCTAGATTTTTTTGCCTTATTCCAAATTGAATAAATTGGAAATTTTGAAGAAAATAAAACACATGATGGATGAAGAGCGAATGCTAGATTTGAAAAATGTTCTGGAGATATTTTTTTAAACTTTTTTAGAGGAAATTCATCCTTGATTTTTTCAGCAAAAAAAGTTTTATAATGAGCTAATTCAAGCGTAGCAAGGTCTGATAAATAGCTTAATTTATGTTTTCTTAATATTTTATTTAGAAATTGTGGGAAAAACTCACCATATTCATCAAGATTTCCGCTATGTGAATAATAAGATTTTATATATTGCTCAACAAAAGCAGAAAATTTTTCATCACCAACAATCTTATTAGTCACATTAAAAATCGCAGATAAAACAGAGGAAAAATTGCCAAAAACATTATTACGATAAATATTTAAGCGCGCTAGAGCTTCAAGGTTAGAATAAGGAACAAGAGAGTCGGTAATTTTTAGTTTTTTATCATCATATAAATGGGCAAAAAACTCTTGTTGTAGATCTAATAATGTTATTGAGTTTTTAGGATCCATTAGGTCGGTTTTTTTATTGATCCGTTAAAGAGAATTTTTTTAGCTTTTTTAGCCTCGCTAACAAAAACTTTAAATTCTGGAATATCTTGATCCCATTCTAATAAAGTTGGAATTTTGCCAAGTCTTTTAACGGCATGATTATAAAGGCTCCACACCTCATCGCAAACTAAATCATTATGGGTATCAATCAAAATTTGTTGATGTTTTTTACCATCAAAAATTTGCACTTTGGAATGCCCAGCTAAGTGAATTTCTTTGACAATTTTTTTATCGACTTGATTAAGATAATCTATTGGATCAAATTGCGCATTATTTTGTGCACTAACATAAATATTATTTATATCGAGTAGCAATTTACAGCCAGTTTTTTTTGTAACGATATTAATAAAATCAACTTCGCTCATTTCAGAATGTTTATAAGCTAAATAAGTTGATGGATTTTCAATTAAAATTTCTCTCCCTAGAAAATCTTGCATTATAGAGATATTGTCTGACAGGGTTTTTACAGCCTCTTTGCTGTAGGGTAGGGGTAATAAATCATTTGAGTGCTTTCCATCAATTAAGCCCCAAGAAATATGATCAGAAACTAAAAATGGATCAATAACTTCAATTAATTGCTTAAGTTTAGTAAGATGATTTAGATCAATTTTTTGTGCTGATCCGAGAGAATTTCCAACTGAATGTAGGCTGATATGAAAATCTTTTCTAACCTGAAGAAGGGTTGCTGATGAAGAGGATAGAGTATTATAATAATTCTCACTATGAACTTCGAACCATCCAATTTTTTGTGAAACTTTTTGGTGATTTTTGAGAATATAAGGAATATGTGGAGAGCGAAGCCCAACCCCGACAAGATTTGAGGAGGTTGGACTTTTTGCTAACTTCATTTGAATCAAAAAAATTAATTCTTTTTAGTGGTAGATTTTTTAGATTTGCTAGTTTTTGCTACATCAGCTTTAGCTGCAGAACAGCCATTTTTAGCGCCGCAATTGTTAGATTCTGCTTTTTTAGCTTCTTCTTTTTTAGAAGAGGAACATTTGTTAGAATCTTCTATAGCTTTACCTTTACCTTTACAGCTATTTTTTCCACCACATTTGTGAGAATCTTTTCCGCTCATCATAGAGCAAGAAGAAAGAAGGCCTAAACCTGCAATAGCAGCAACCATTGATTTAATAAATTTTTTGTTCATAATTATTCTGTTTTTTGATTATTATTTTATATTATTTTAGTTTGTAATGCTTTTTATAGCGCTGATCAACTTAGGCTCTACTGCAAGAAAGTCAATTTTATTTTTTTAACAATATATTTTTCAACACAATGATGCAGCAAAATTTTCTAAACAATATTACAAAAGAATTAGACTCCCTTAAGGAAAATGCTCTTTACAAAAACGAATATCAAATTATTAGTGCCCAATCTTCAGATATTGAAATTGCTATTAATGGTACAAAAAAACGTGTTTTAAATTTTTGTGCTAACAATTATTTGGGTTTGGCAAATAACAATAATTTAGTTGAAGTCGCTAAAAAATCTCTCGATAAATATGGTCTTGGAACCGCTTCTGTGCGTTTCATCTGCGGCACTTTTGATCTTCATAAAATATTTGAAAAAAAATTAGCCGAATTTCTTGGATTTGAAGATGTCATAACTTATTCATCATGCTTTACCGCTAATGGTGGCGTGTTCTCAGCGCTATTAGATGAAAATGATTCAATTGTTTCTGCTGATTTAAATCATGCAAGTTTAATTGATGGAATTAGGTTGTGCAAGGCCGCGCGTCACTTCTATAAATTTGATGATATGGCAGATTTAGAAGAAAAATTAAAAGCTGCACAAAATTCTAAAAATCGCCTGATCGTTACCGACGGTGTATTTTCAATGGATGGCGACATTGCTAAATTAAAAGAAATTTGTGATTTAGCTGATAAATATAATGCGATGGTTTTGGTTGATGACTCGCACGCAACCGGATTTATTGGTGCTAACGGTCGTGGAACATTAGAATTATGCGGAGTTGAGGGTAGGGTTGATATTCTGACTAGTACTCTTGGTAAGGCTTTAGGTGGCTCTGGTGGTGGCTTCATCGCTTCTAAAAAAGAAATTATTGATAAGTTGCGCAACAAAAGTCGTCCATATCTTTTTTCTAACAATGTGCTGCCAATGGTTGCTGCTGTTGGGATTGAAATAATTGAAATGCTCAAACAATCAAAAAACTTAATTAAAAAATTAGCCGATAACACTGCTTATTTTAGAGGAAAAATGGTTGAGGCTGGCTTTAATATTAGAACTGGTGTACATCCAATAATGCCAGTGATGTTTGGGGATGCGGTACTTGCATCTAAAGTTGCAAAAATGATGATTGAAGAAGAGGGAATTTATGTTATTGCTTTTTCTTTTCCTGTAGTACCAAAAAATGAAGCGCGCATTCGTGTGCAAATTTCTGCTTCTCATGATAGAGAGCATTTAGATCGCGCCATTGCTGCATTTATTAAGGTTGGTAAAAAATTACAATTAATTAAATAATAAACTTATGTATAATAATAGAAGATCAAGCACCCAAAGCCACGATCGTCGCGACAATAGTCATGAAAAACATTACCATTCCACTTCAGCACCAACAAAAAAATATAGCAAAACTATGATTTTGTTAAAATCAACGGTGTTTGCGCTTTTTATAGTTTTAGTGGTGTCGATAGCGGCGTTTGAAATTGTGCGTCATAATAAAGAGTTGCAAAATACTATAGTGTCAAAATGCCCTGAAGTGACAAAAATAAATATTGCACAGGGTATTGATTCTGTCAAAGAAGATGATGGGGTTGTGATGGTTTTGACTAAGATTTTTGATGGGAAACAAGAGTTGATCAGGGTTGATCCTATTTGTGGTAAAGAATTGAGTCGGATTAAGTTTTTTGTTAACCAAAACTAATCTTGCTTTTAGCATGAATCGCACTTTATCTTTATCTATTAACATCTAGAGGGATTCTTATAGATTCCTCAAACTACTCCTATCTATCTCCATCTAAAGGAATCTTTGCGGATTCCTCAAACTGCTTTTTATTCTTTTTGCTAAAGGCATAAAAAACGGCGTAACAAAATGCTATAAAGAAAAATATTGTAGCGATTGTGGCTGCATTATTGATGATGAAGTCCATTATTTTTTCTCTTTTGTTGCTGGCTCATATTTTGAAAAATCAACTAGTGATCCAAGCATTTGTAGATAAGCAACCAGAGCATCCATTTCAGAAACACGATCAGGATTGCCATCAAAATCATGGATGTTGATTTTTTTGCCGTATCTTTTTTCTAATCCAGAAGTGTCGCGATCGTTTGATGCTTGTAGCACCGCATCACTGACGGCGTTTTGCTCCATCTCATCACTATATGGCGTGCCAAGTTTGCGTAACACGGCAATATCATCTTGTAGACCAGAAATATCAGCATCGCGCTCAACTAAAAATTTATAACCCGGCATGATTGATTGTGGCACAACTGAGCGTGGATTTACCAAATGCATAACATGCCATTGATCAGAATATTTGCCACCGATGCGCGCTAGATCTGGCCCTGTGCGTTTTGAGCCCCATTGAAAAGGAAAATCATACATGCTTTCAGCCGCAAGAGAGTAGTGACCATAGCGCTCAACCTCATCACGCAAAACGCGAATTTGTTGTGAATGGCAGCCATAACATCCTTCGCGTTTATAGATTTTTGATCCAGCCAGCTCAAGCGGGGTATAAGGCCGCATGCCTTCAACTTTTTCAATTGTGGTTTCGATACGAAAAAGTGGCGTGATTTCAATTAATCCGCCGATTGAAATTACGATCACAGTTAATATTAAAAGTAGTATCGAGCTTTTCTCGATTTTATCGTGTTTAAACATAATAAAACTTTGCTTATTTTGCTTGCGCAATAGGCGCGTAGCGAATTGTTTTGTAGAAATTATAGGCCATTAAACAAGCGCCGCTAAGGAAAAATACTCCTCCGATTGCTCTGGTTAAATAAAGTGGATGTGTTGCTACGACTGTTTCAATGAATGAGTATTGTAGGAATCCCATATCATCATAAGCGCGCCACATTAGGCCTTGCATGATGCCAGAAATCCACATCGCAGTGATGTAGAGAACAATACCGATTGAGGCGAGCCAAAAATGCACACTAACCCATTTGATTGAGTATAGATCTTTTTTATTCCACAAGATTGGTACCATATGATAAAGGGCTCCGAAGCTTATCATCGCAACCCATCCGAGAGCGCCAGAATGTACATGGCCGATTGTCCAATCAGTGTAATGCGATAGTGAATTGACGGATTTGATCGCCATTAATGGACCTTCAAAAGTGCTCATGCCATAGAAAGCGACGGCAGTGATTAAGAAGCGCAATACTGGATCTTCGCGCAATTTGTGCCACGCACCGGAGAGAGTCATTATACCGTTGATCATGCCGCCCCAAGATGGCATCCATAGCATGATTGAGAATGTCATTCCAAGAGTTTGTACCCAATCAGGCAGAGAAGTATAATGCAAGTGATGAGGGCCCGCCCAAATATAAATAAAAATCAAAGACCAAAAATGCAAAATTGAAAGGCGATAAGAATAAACTGGGCGATTAGCTCTTTTAGGAATGTAATAATATAAAATTCCGATAAAACCCGCAGTAAGAAAAAATCCAACCGCATTATGACCATACCACCATTGGATCATCGCACTTTGTACACCACCAAATAATGAATAACTATGAGTAGAATCAAGACGCAAAGGAATCGCTAAATTATTAACAATATGCAAGATTGCAACCGTAACAATAAAAGCCAAATAAAACCAGTTGGCCACATAAATATGCGGCTCTTGACGATTTTTTAATGTGAGAATAAAAACAAAAAAGTAGCAAACCCAAACTATGGTTAGCCATAAATCAGCGTACCATTCTGGTTCAGCATATTCTTTGGCTTGCGTAACGCCATTAATATAGCCAATCGCGGCCATTATTATAAATAATTGGTAGCCCCAAAAAATAAATTTAAGTAAAGAATCGCGGCCCCAAAGTCTTGTTTGACAAGTGCGCTGCACTACAAAAAAACTAGTAGCAAAAAGGACATTTCCACCAAAGGCAAAAATAACTGCAGAAGTGTGCAGAGGGCGCAATCTGCCGAAGCTTAACCATTCAATATCAAAATTTAAAAGTGGAAAAGTTAGTTGCGAGGCAATGAGAACGCCAACCGAAAATCCGATGATTCCCCAAAAAGTGGCGGCTAGAGTGAATAGTTTGATGATGTCGTAATTATAATCGACTGGAGCTTGAGATATCTGGTTTGATGCCATTGTTATTTTATAATTAGTTCGAGACCCATAACGCCAAGTGTTATGGCGTTAATTAACATTATTATTTTAGAAATCAGTTTGAAATTCACCTTAGTGAGTTTCAAGAAAAAATATCCGCCCGAAGCAGTAAGGAAGAGGGCCGGAAAAGTCATGATTCCGAACAAGAACATTCCTAACGCTGCAAGCATTGGGTTGGCGATTGATGCTGAAAGAGCAAATGCTCCATAAAGCAGACCGCAGGGAATGAATCCTAAGATTATTCCTAATAAAAATCCATTAAAACCATAAGGGTTTTGAAAAAGTTTTTTTAATATTGACGGATTTTTAATTTTTGGCAAGTGAAATGGTAATCGAAAATTAAATTTAAATATTTTTCTACCGAAGAGATTTTGCAAGAAAAATGCAGCGGCAAATAAAAGCAGTAATCCGCTGATAATATTAAAACCGTCAATCTCTTGAAGATTTTTAGTGATGAGAGAGCAAAAAAATCCAATACATATATAAGTAGTGATTCTGCCACAATGATAAGGCAATAAAGCCATGCTGCGTAATTTTTCAAAACGCGAAAATTGTGCCAGAGAAATATTTTGCAAGCGATTTGAAACTTGTGTCAGCACAAAGGGGCCGCACATTCCGCTGCAATGGGTGAAGCCGCCAAAAAAACCGAGATTGATCAGCGATATTAGAATAGTCAAATTATAGCTTTGCATTTTTTCAAATGTTTGTTTAGTCTTACTCGTAGGTGTCTTTGTTATAAATATTCATTAAATAATCATGAAAATAAATTTTTCTAATCCCACATCATTTTCTGCTCTTAAAAATTCTGTACCAGTTTTAATTTTAACTGAAGAAGAAGTAAAGAAATCAACTTTTGCGCCAGTTAAATTTGCTAAAGAGCAATTTGATTTCACGGGGAAAAGCGGCGCGCATTTGGTTTCATTTGAAGGCAAAACCCTTGTTGTTGCTGGACTTGGCGAAGAAAAAAAATTAGATGCAAATTCTTTGCAAAAAGCTGGAGCAAAAATTGTTTCATTTTTGAATGTCACTAAAATAAAAGATGCGACATTGTTTTTTGGATTCGAAATTGATGCAAATGGCAAAGTAAAACCAAAAGGGGAAAACGTTGAAAATCATTGCAATTTAGCTTTTGGTGCAGTTTTACAAAGCTATCGTTTCAATAAATATTTTGAGAAAAGAAAAAAAGATAAAGAGTTAAAGATCGGCGCTATAAGCGTTGCCACAAGTGATTTAATTTCAGTAAAAAAAGAATTTTCTGAGTTAGAAATTTTAGCAAAAAATATTTTCTTCGTTCGTGATTTGGTCTCTGAACCATCTAATATATTGAATCCAGAAAGCTATGCAGAAATTTGCAAAACTCTAAAAAAAGATGGATTAGAAGTTGAAGTGCTTGGCGAAAAAGAAATGACAAAGCTGGGAATGGGCTCGCTTCTTGGTGTGGGGCAGGGTAGCGATAAAGAATCACAATTAGTTATATTAAAATGGAATGGCTTAAAAAACTCTAAAGAGCAGCCAATCGCCTTTGTTGGCAAGGGTGTAACTTTTGATACTGGTGGAATTTCAATCAAGCCGGCAAATAATATGGAAGATATGAAAACCGATATGGCTGGCTCAGCTGTAGTGGTGGGATTGCTTCGTAACTTGGCGCAGCGCAAAGCAAAAGTTAATGCAATTGGTGTTATTGGCATTGTAGAAAATATGCCTTCAGGCACGGCGCAACGCCCAGGGGATGTGGTTCGTTCAATGTCGGGGCAAACTATTGAAATTATCAATACTGATGCGGAAGGCCGTCTGGTGCTGGCTGACGCCCTTCATTATACTAACACAAAATTTAAGCCAAAATTTATCATCGACCTCGCAACCTTAACTGGAGCCATTGTAGTGGCTTTGGCTGATGTTCATGCGGGATTATTTTCTAACGATGATAATTTATCTGCGCAGATTGAAAAAGCTGGAAAAGCTTCTGGTGAAACGGTTTGGAGACTTCCTCTTGGTGAAGAATATGATGAAATGATCAATTCTGATATTGCTGATATGAGAAATACTGGATCAGGAAGAGGTGCTGGTAGCACTACAGCAGCACAGTTTTTAAAAAGATTTGTTGGTGAGACAAAATGGGCACATCTTGATATTGCTGGCGTGGCTTGGAAAGGCAAGGGTGATTCTTTGGCGGTTAAAGGCGCGACGGGATATGGCTTGCGTTTGTTAAATCAGTTAGTAAAAGATTTTTATGAAAAAAAAGTTAACTAAAATATGTCTAAAAGAACTATTGTTATAAGTGCGCCGACTAAGCCTATAAAGCTTGCAACTGGCAAAGATCTTGCTATGCAGATTATGGAGGTGGAGCTAAAGGTATATTTACCCAAGCCATTGAGCGATGTGGATGTTGATCCAAGAAAGAGACTAAAAGAAAAAATGATGAATCTAATTATTGATAGATTCAAATATAATCGATCTCATCTAAAAGCAGCCAAACCCGTTGAAAATATACAAGTTGTTACAAGTGTAATTGAGCTAAAGCCTCGCATTGTTATGCCTATTAATAGAAGTTTGATTAGCAGAGTTGCTCAAAAAATAGGATTAAGAAAAAATCTTAATAGGCATGATATCAGCGCTCCTATACTTCAGCCATTGGGTTTTAAATTGAATGCCAGTAAAGAACTAAAGGCGATGATGGTCAGCGCTAAAACAATTGCTCCTAATAACAAGTTAGCTAGTGCCTTTCCGGCATTATGTCGTATTGATGAGGAGATGGAGCAATATAAAGGATCGAGTGACATAGATGTTTCTGATGTTTCTTCTGAAGAAAATTGGTCATCTAGTGAATCTAGTTCGTCAGATAAATACACAACTCCTAAAGCAAGCAATAGAAATAATAAATATATTGATGTCAGATTATCCCTCAATCAAAAATTTGCTCCTGTTATTGCAGGGTCTTATCTAGCTACAACAGAGAGGCATTTAAGACGAGGCGCTCTGGCGCAATCAACTACGACGCCAAAAACTACTTTACCTACACTAGTATTTGAAGGAAAACCAAAACCTATTATCGCCCCAAAACCAAAAGATCTTTTTGCTAAATCGTATTCTGCGCAGCCCACACAAAATAATTTTTTGCCAGAAATTACTGGCGTAAAGATGCCTTTAACTACCACTCCTTCATCTTTTTTGCGCAGAGCTCCCGGTACGCTTGCTCGAAGTAGAGTCTTAGCAGTCACATCCACAACTTCTCCTATTCAAAGCAATCAAAGAAGTATGGATAGGGATATTTAATATTTTTTGTTGACTTTTGAGTGCGGAAGATATGAAATTTCACGCTCTTCTTTTTTGGTATATCCATTTTATCAGAATTTTTGATTGATCTCTTTAGTGAGAGCACGTAGCTCAGTCGGTAGAGCACCTGACTTTTAATCAGGTTGTCGATGGTTCGATTCCATCCGTGCTCAC